>JAZQDP010000518.1:0-1630 GCA_045546875.1 Thermoguttaceae bacterium
ACGCGAAAAGCCGAACGCATTAAAGAGCAAGAGGAATTTCACAAAGAGGCAATGACCGAGCGTCAAAAGCTCATAGAGGAATGCGCCGATAAAATCGGCAAAGTCTTCTATGACTACTATGCCGGGTTTGGCTGTGGTAACGTGGATTTGTTCATTGACCGCATGAGCAAAGAACTCAAACGTTCTGCTCAAGGGGTTCTCTACTATCTACAAGAGACGGAAGAGTAATTCCTACAAATTGTAGGAATCGGTATTGCAGACGGGATTCCGATTCCTACACCGGATTGAAAGTGAGGTTGTATGTATAAGTGTATTTCGTGCGGACTTGACATCAAGCCCGGAAGTCCGTTTATAACTGTCGCCGGGCTTGACTTCTGCGGACAGTGCGCCTCTTTGAAAACGCTGTCCGAGTTGCGTGTGGATTTCGGCACCGATTTTCAAATTGCGCCTGAGGAAATTGTAGGTTCTGTCATTTCTGTTGACGGGGTAGAAATTTCCGATTACGTCGGGATTGACATGACGGATGAGGAATTGGAAAAATTTTTCAATTCCCCTGAACCTGTCTTTAACGGCGTTGCGCCTGAACCCCGCTACCCCGACGTTACAATTCACACGGGATACTTTGCTATCAATCACAAGTACCCGTCTGACTATGCTCGTATTTCAATCGCCCGATGGACGCCTAAGGATTTTCATGGAAAAAATTACATGTACCTTGCGCCTACCGAAAAAATTCTCCGTGAATACAAGGAAACGGGCGACGAGAAAAAATACGTCCATGATTATTTCCGCGACGTTATTGCCGCTAACGGAAAAAATCAGGATGACGTTGTCCGCGACTTGTTGGAACTTTCTAACGGGAACAAGAAAATTATCTTGTTCTGCTTCGAGAAAGAAAAATTCTGTCACAGGCATATTATTGCCAAATGGCTTAATATGGCTGGCTACAGGGTGACGGAAATGAATCCGTTTTCGCAAGACTAATTCCTACAAATGTAGGAATCGGGATTGCAAACGCGATTCTGATTCCTACAAATGTAGGATTAGAAATACAGGAGGTATGAAAAATGGAAAACAAGGTAAACGAGGAAGTTGCCGTTGTCGGCGGAGAGGTCTTGACTGATGAAATGCTCGCCGCGATTGTGGAAAAGTCCCGCGACGAAAAGGGCTTTTTTGCAAACATCGGTCATGAGGCTGGCGTTCTGGATTCCCCGCTCAAGATTGGCGGGAAGGAAGCGCAGTTGGAGACAGACGCCGTGATTAAGCGTCTCTTGCACATCAGCGCGGCGAATATCACGCGGGCGGTGGATGACGACGGCGTGGCGTCTGATTTTGCCGTTGTCACGTTTGATGAGTATCCGTTCCCGTTGTACTATCAGGCGGGCGGTCGTGTGACGGATTTGGTTCTCGCGTGGGCGTCGTCGTGCGGCGATGATTTCACGACGAACGTGGAGACGAAGGGGAACAAGCGTGTGCTGAATTTTGTCGGCGACCGTCTGCTTCCCAAGCTCAATGAGAGTTTCGACGAGCACGGACATCCCTTTATCGTTCTCAACTGGAAGAAGGGTAAGCGTCAGGAGTACGTCGATATTCTCACTTGTGGCGGCTAATTAACAGGAATCCGCGTGTG
>JAZQDP010000519.1:0-2491 GCA_045546875.1 Thermoguttaceae bacterium
CCCTTTGGCCGCTCGGGAAACCCTCCAAAGGTGTATCTGAAATTTTACTTGCTCCGCCCTGAACCGCTTTCCCAAAAGGAAAAGCTAGCGAGGGGAATCGAACCCTTAACCTGTTGATTACAAATCAACTGCTCTGCCGATTGAGCTACGCTAGCAAGTTCATCTCCCAGATTTATGAACAATATACACATCTTTTGAAGTTTGTCCAGCCCCCTTTACCCCCTTTCTTGGTATTTTTTTAAAAATTTTTTCGATTATCCTGTTTCTACGGCGAGCTGTTTGGGCAAAATAACAACTCTGGGAAGTTTTCGCCAGTTTTTTAAGCGTTCCTGCTTCCCGGTTTTCTGGGCGAACCGTTCCAGAGCCTTTCGGCTGATAGCGACTCGCTTGCGTTTTCCAAACAGAATTCGACGGGACGGCAGCCCCTGTTTTCGCCAGCGGCTGACTGTTTTTGCAGATATGTGATACATTTGACTTACCTCATCTATGGATAGAAATTCTTCCGGACGCTGCGAGACCGATAAATCCGCATCGTCGGACAAATCCTCGACAAGAGACAGAACTTCCTCCTTGACCGATTCCAGAGCCGCGTCCTCTGCCTGCGAAGAACTCCTGTCGATAAGAGGCTCCCCAAAAAGCAGAGGGTTGGCGTTGGGGTTGTCCAGATCGAAAACCAGACTTTCCAACCGATCCAAAACCGTAAAAACCTGTTCTTGCGTAAGCCGTTCCACACAATACTGCCGCAGTTTTTTAATCTGCGGGCTTTTGTATTCCATCACTGCAGACATGCGAATATAACCTTTTCTGAGGAGTTAAAAAAGTTCTCAACCCGCGCGCGGGTCTAAAAAGTGGGTCAGAAAAAAGTTGAGGTAAGTTGCGTAATGAATTATATTCGCGCAAGCTAGTGAGAATAGAACAGTTTTAACGGGACGGCTGTTGACTGTTATAATTACATCTGAAAAAAGGAGTGCGAAAAAGGACTGTTAAAAGGACTGTTACTGAGTAATAATAAATAATGAAGAGTAGGGCGATGAATATATCGTCTGAAGATGGAGAGAAGTTGAATATAAGAGGACGAAATACCGTTTAGAGGGGCATTCAAATAACGATTGTAACAGATAAACGCGTTATACGCATAGGTTAGGTGCAGAGACGGTTGGAACACCGTATAAGGTACATCCGAACTATTAGCAAAGGAGGCTATGCTACGAGATAAATTAAATTGAGAAACAGCTATATCTCAATAGATATTCAAATCTATTGAGATATAGTTTAACTTGTCTAATATAACAGACTTTTATTCTTCCTTCTCAATAGCAGCATTATATTTTTCTACAATGTTATTGAATATTGCATCTATTCGCTCTGAATATTGTTTTTTCTCTTCCAAAGGAACATTACGTATCTCTTTTCTGATACTCATTATTTCGTCAAAATCTTGATTCATATCAGGGTATACAGATAAGAGAAGGTTACAAACTTTAGCAAAGTCCTCAACGGCTTCCTGTCCCTGCGATTCTAGCAGAGAAGGATTGTTGCGTAAATATAAAACTTGATTCAAAAATTGATCTGTAATTGGAATTTTTAATTCTAATAACTTTATAGCGCAACTATAAAAGCATTTACGACCTCCTAAAATCGCGCCATACGGGCTATCGAATATAGCATTTAAAACAGAATCATTGCTATTTTTTTTATATTCTACGCCTGCTTTGAGAAATGCGTCCAGCTTTATTTCACTAATGCGCGATAATACTTGAGGAGATGGATACGCCCCAAACTCTTCTTTTGTCTTCCATCGACGTCTTAAATATCCTTGGTCAACACCAAAAAAAAACTTAAATGCGTCATAACTACAGTCCCCTTTTTCTAACAGAGCAACAATATATGTCGGATCCAGATCGTTTGCCGCGCCAATTAGCAAATCGGTATCAATAATTTCATACCATTTCAATTGTTTTCTGTCAGATTTGTCAATTTTGACGTTTGGGTCAGCCTTGTTTTCCAACAATAGCTTAAAAACCTCTGGATTTTGAAAATGAAACGCTAAATACAACGGCGTAATGTTGATTTTCCCTTTTGCGTTGACATTCGCGCCATCTTCGATAAGCTGTTTTACCTTCGAGACGTTGCCCTCGATAACCGCTTGAGCAAATTCGATATCAGTGGGGTTTCCAAAAATATCATCAGGACGAATCTTGTGAAATTCCTTTAATACAGCTCGAGGAATGTTTGTATTCTCTGCAACAGATTTGAATGCGTGTATTGCAACTGATATAATTACAATACAGCCGATAAAAAAAATGATAAACAACGCCAGCGCAATCCATAGAATAGTTTTCTTCATTCAAAAAATCCTCCCTTTTGAGGTTCATCCGGTAAGTTGGTACCTGATGAAATAAAGTATTGAAAAAACATGGGATTCTTTCTATATGGTAAATCCAAAAAACAATCCATATAAGAAGGAATCCCATGACTGTTAGTATTATAC
>JAZQDP010000520.1:0-7452 GCA_045546875.1 Thermoguttaceae bacterium
CTATGAATAAGAGTTAAGAATAATTCCAGTAACAACAAAGATTATAATTCCGATATTATTAACTCAATAATTATCAGAGAAGTTCCACACACTTTTTATTGTAATTTTACAACAAATACCATGGACGAACAAAATTCCGTAACACAACAAGTAGGAGTTTCCAGCGGTATGGAAACTCAACAGCAGGAGCAAAATCCTCAAACCGTAAACGAGCAAATGACTGCTCAGACTGAAACTGCAACTGTTTTAGCGCCTGCTCCGTCAGAAACTAAAACCGATAACCAAACTACATCTTCGTCAATATCCTTTGTTGCCGCTGTAATTTGTGGATTCATCCTTGCCTTTATTTTTCTTCGCTGGAAAAAGCGCCGCAATCTTCAAGTTGTAACTTTTGAAGAAGTTTGCCAATACGCGCGAGATTTAAAAAAACAACACCCAGAAGCTACAGCAACAATGGTTTCTGTTGTTGTTAATGAAAAGACTCATGTTACAACACTAATCCAAGTAGCGCTAAACGAAGAAGGAACAACAATAGAACAAGGAAAAGACGACGTTGTTGGACGTCAATTTGAAATCCTTGATGTGGATTCAAAGCTCAAAGAGCTTATGGGCGACGACATCAAGTGTATCATTCCTATCGAATAACAAGAAAGGTTAAAATGGACAAAAAACTCCAAATAATCGGCTTGCCTGAACCTAATAACGACAATCAGGACGAAACGCTTTTCCTTAAATCAAGGTTGTTAAAAGCTGTTCAAGACTACGTCAACAAAACTAAATCACAACAACTGAGTATGTTGTTATGTTTGTCAGAAGATGGAAAAATTCATCCTGAAGATTTATCATCTGAGCTTAAGCAGTTCGTATTAGCATTGTCGGCAGTTGATAAAAAGAAAGCGGCTGATAAAAATTCTAAAGATTCTCAGCAATCAGAAGAATTCGATTATCAGAAGCGCGCTCTTCAATACAAGGCTGAAAAACCAAGTTATACATTTGATCGTCTGATTCTCAATGAGGAACCGCTCAATGAAATTTATCGCTCTCTGACCCTTTTTTCCCATTACGACAAACTTTATAGTGATTGGGGGCTTTCAGAAATTGATAAATTTCCAGTTGTAGCGCTTAACTTTTACGGTCCGTCAGGCACAGGCAAAACCCTTGCCGCTCACTGCATTGCAGATTATCTGCATAAAAACATCATTATTGCCTCATACGCTCAAATTGAGAGCATGTACCATGGCGAAGGACCTAAAAATGTAGAAGCTCTCTTTCTTGCCGCCCAGCGTGACGATGCAATTTTGTTTATTGACGAAGCGGATTCTTTGTTGTCAAGACGATTGACTAACGTTACCCAAGGTTCGGAACAGGCAATTAACTCTATGAGAAGCCAATTGTTAATTTGTCTTGAAAAATTTAAGGGAATTGTAATCTTTGCAACTAACCTTGCAGAAAATTACGATAAGGCTTTTGAAACAAGAATTCGCAGTATTCACTTTGACATGCCGGATGAATCTTGCAGAAAGCGAATTTGGGAATGCCATATTCCAACAAAATTCCCGTTAGGCGAAGGACTTACTCGGGAAAGCGTTGCAACGGAACTGGCAAAGCAGGACGATTTTTGCGGACGCGATATTCGCAATGCTGTCAAAAGCGTTGGAGAAGATCTGATTCTTACTAAAAAGTCGTTTGCTGTGGTTGACGATTTCCTTGATGGCATTAAACGGGTTCGCTCACGTCGCTTGAAGTCAGAATCGAAAGATAAACCAAAAGGAAAGGAAATTCCGCTTGACAACGAACAGAAAGAACTTCTGACCGAAGTTATTGACAAAGCCACAAAAGAAGGAAAAATTAATTCAGAACAAGCTTCTTCAGTTGAAAACAATGAAAACTGATAGATACAAAAAATCCTAAGAAAAGGAACTGTTAAAATGAATATTGATCTTATTTTTGATTCTGCCGAGGATATTGAACTGCATATCAATGCGTTAAACCGATTGGCAATGGCGGACAATGATTTTGACCCACGTGAAAAGCAATATATCCAAAGCGTTGCAAAGTCCTATTCAGTCCTTTACCCAAGTTTTTCAAGTGAAAAATGTTTGGAAACAACGCTTTCAGACGACGAGTTCAACAAGGCTCTTGAGAAGATTAAGACCTCGCCTGTGAGATCTAGAATGCTTCTCAAAGACCTGATTGTCCTTGGTCATGTTGACGGACATTATACTGACGATGAAAAAGAACTGGTTTCTCAAATAGGTCAGAAATTGGACATTGCTTCTGACATTGTTAAAGAATTGGAAGTTTGCATTAAAAACATGCTTGACGACGTCAATAAGTTAAATTTCGTAATTTACGGTACAACCGTAAGCGAAGCTGGTTGTGTAAAACCATAGTTTTCGTTTTTGATCAAAACATAAAGATCGAAAGGAGTAAAAATGTTTGAACCTATTACTGGTACTATCGGCCTTATCACAGCCTTGATAGCATTTATTAAGATTGCTGGCAGTTTAGCAATAATTGGCGTAGGCTGGTTTATTGTTAAAGACATTATCAACACAGTAAGTCTATGGTTATCCAAGATTGCTTCTATTGCTTTCAAGGCAATTTCTTTCACCTTTTCTTTTTTCCGCTCAATGGTTAAAGACGCATCCAAGAATGCGACGCCGGAAAAAAAAGTCGAATATGCCAATATTCAACATCTTTTAGAGTCAAACAATGTGGATTCCCTTGTTCTGGCACAGAATACAAATGGCAATATTGTTGAAGTTGCTGGTATTAATGCTAACAACCACACATCTTCTGTCAACGCTGATGAAAATCCTGAAAACTATATCCTTACAGTTACAACTTCAGGTGAAAAAAAGAAGATAAAAATAAATGGTTAAAAATTTGTGAATTTTGAATAAATCATTGCGTTTACAAACAACCCCGGCTTCTCCTCTCATATCCAGACTTAACAGCTAGCAACAACGTCAAATAAGTCAATCAGATAAGATGCCGGGCGTCTTCTGAGAAGCTCTATATTTTCTTAGTTGTATATAAAATATCTTTTTTGTGAAAACATTTTAGGGGAATAAGTTCCCGCTCATTTCTTCTTACTAAATTCTAATAATCAAAACGCTTTATTGTAGTTATTTCAAATTTGTAAAACTGCTCCCCCTTCCTTACGCTCTGATTGGCGCTATAATAGGAGAAATGCGTTTACAAGTTGCGTTGGCAGCGGCGTGTTGACGCAGAAAAACCTTTACTCAATTTGAATTACAATGGCATATTTAGTACTCGAAGACGGCAAAGTCTTTCTCGGCGACGCGTTTGGAGCGGACGGGATTCGTTCCGGGCAAATTGTTTTCAATACGTGCATGACCGGCTATCAGGAAATCCTGACAGACCCGGCGAATTTCGGCAACATCGTTACCATGACGTATCCGGAAATCGGGAACGTGGGCGTCAACGCCGCGGATTCCCAGTCCGACGGTCCGAAAATCTCTGGCTTGGTCGTTCGTCAGCTTAGCCCTATCATGTCTAACTTCCGTTCCGAGCAGACGCTGGAAGAGTACCTCAAAGCCAACGACGTCGTCGCGATGAAAAACGTCGACACCCGCGCCATTGCCAAGCACTTGCGAGATCACGGTCCCAAGTACGGCGTTATCGCCTGCGGAGAGCGGCTGTCCGTTTCAGACTTGGTCCAACAGGCGCAGCGCGCGGCGATTATCGCCAACGGCGGCAACCCGGACTGCACTGCTGAACATTGCGGCGACGAAAACTGCAGATGCGCTCAGGAAGGTCATCACTGTCATCACGATGACGACTGCGACTGCGACGACGATTGCGGCTGCGGATGCGGTTGTCACGGAGGAATGAATCTGGAAGCGTTCCCCAACCTGATTGCGGAAGTTTCCTGCAAAGAACCGTATAAATGGACTGAGAAGAACGCGTGGATCGAAGAGCGGCAGACGGACAGACGTTACAACGTGGTTGTCCTCGACTTGGGCGTTCGCCGCGATCAGCTTCAGACGCTTGTCAGTTTCGGCTGTGACGTTACCGTCGTTCCGTATTCTACAACGGCGGAAGAACTCCTGGCTCTCAAGCCAGACGGCGTCTTCATTTCCAACGGTCCCGGCGCGCCGTGGGTTGGCAAGATCATCGAAAACACCGTCGAAAAGCTGGCTGATAAGGTTCCGGTGCTCGCAATTGGAATTGGATCTCTCATGCTCGGCATGGGGCTGGGAATCAATCCCTGCATTTTGGAGCACGGTCATCACGGCGTCAACATTCCGGTTCAAGACACTAAAACCGGGCTGGTTTCAATCGTTTCCAAAAATATCGATTACGGTCTGGACGGCGAAGACTTTGAAACAGAAGCAGAGGACAATCCTCTGCTCGAAGATATCGTCGTTACGCATACCAACCTGAACTTCCCGGATATCGTCGAAGGATTCCGTCACAAAGAGTTGCCTATTATTGGCATTTCCTGGAATCCGACTGCGCCCAGCCGTCCGCAAGACGCCCGTTGCGTTTACGACGATTTCATTGACATGATGAAATAACAGTTTCGTTCTCTGAATGAAAGATAAAATATGTTCCCTGACGCTGATTTTAGCCATGGCGGCGCAGATTTTTGCTTCCGCCATGCCGGGGGATTTATCGACTTTTGGGCATAAAAAACAAAGCCATCAAACGTTTATTGACTCTGGAAACGCGCCGTTTATCGCGTTTGATACAAGTCAAAAATCCAAACTTCTTCGTTACTCGGTAGAGTCCTATACCTCATTTTCCTCAACGTGCATACAAATCTGCGCGGTATTTACAGGACATTCTTCCCACAAGACGGGAAAAGCGTTTGTCCGACCGCAGATTAATTCTCCTCTTCTGATTTGATTCTTTCGCACGTGAAAAACGCGTAAAAGAATTCTATTGTCGTTTTTTATTTTAAACTGATTTTCAAATCACAACAGGAGAAATATGTCATGTCGAAAGAAAAGAAATCTGACGTCGAACAGAATAACCTCAATGTCAAGTCGAACGACAGCGATTGGGACGAAGAAAACAACGAATCCCCGTTCTGGTTTTGGGTCTGGATGGGCGCATTGGTTTTGATGTTTATCGGTTTTGGTCTGTTTAACAAATACTACGTCAACGGAGACAATCAGAAGGACAACTCCACGCCGGCTGCGACATCAAATTCAGATGAACCCACTGCTCCACAACCAACAGAAACAAACTAATGATTCAAAGAACTCATTAGAGATTATCCAGAAAAATACTCTGTTAAAAATAGTGTTTTTATAGAGTATTTTTTAAAAAACGACGAGTTGATTTTTTCCTCGTTTTTTCGCTTCATACATGGCGGCGTCTGCTAAACAAAGGGCTTTGTCAACAGACAATGACCGATTGACAATAACAGCGCCGCTGCTCAAAGTAACATTTACCGACGAGGTGAACGAATGCGTCTCAACAACATGACGCATTTGTTCGCCCAGCGCAAGAATATTGTCAATAGACGCATGCTGAACAAAGACGCAGAACTCGTCTCCTCCATAGCGAGCGACAAAACCGTTATTTCCCAGCAATTTGCGGAGAATATCGGCAAGGTCTTGCAAAACCGCGTCGCCAACAGCGTGCCCGAAATTGTCGTTAATCTGTTTGAAATCGTCAACGTCTATCATCAAAATTCCCGCTTCTTCGTTGACATTAGAGCGTTTCCAATCATGAAGAGCGTTCATTAACGCGCGGCGGTTATAGCATTGCGTCAAATAATCGTGTAGCGTCTGACGTTTGAGCTGTTCGTTTTGAACGAGGACTTTGCGCCGCAGAAGATGCGCTTCCCACAGAGCGCACAGACAGATGCACAGCAGCGCGCCCAGTTCGCAGCCCAACAGAATCCAGAGGTTCTGCGAGACGCGGTCAGCGGTCAGTGCGCCGATGTTTTTCAGCGTCGCAACCGTCCCGATAAACAGAACGGAGGTCAACAGCAGGAATGTTTTCGGAAATCTGTTAATCATGAACAACTGCGGGTTGCCAAAAAAAACGAACGGCGTATAATAGTTAGGAGGTGGACTGAAGTGGTAAGTGGTAAGTGATAAGTGGTAAGGGCGCAAGCGCAATTCCTCCTTACCACTAACCACTCTCTACTCTAGTGGTAAGTGGTAAGGACGCAAGCGTTGTTCCTACTTACTACTAACCACTAACCACTTACCACTACTCCCTATTCCCCACTCCCTACTCCCTATAATTATATCCCCTTTTGAAGATATTTCAAGTAGTTTTGAATAATTCCATGAAACCGTTACTGATAACTCAAGGAGATCCCGCCGGGGTCGGACCGGAAATTTGCGCTGCGTGCGCCGTTAAAGAAATGGTCAACCCAACAGACGCGCCGATTGCTGTTCTCGGGTCAGCGGCTTTGCTGAAAAAAGCGGCGGAGTATTCCGTCGCCCCGGCGGAAATGCCGATTTTCGATTCCATTCCGGTCGTACCGTATCGGGAATTCGCCACCGGCGCTGCTGCCGACAGCCCGGTTCAGATCGTGGACTTCGACAACGTCGACATGACCGATCACGCCCCGGGGCGGATTTGCGCCGAGTACGGTCAGGCATCGTTCGACTATATAAAGTCCGCTATCGACTGGACGCTCTCCGGGCTTGGCGCCGGCGTCGTAACCGGACCGATTCATAAAGTCGCTCTGCACCTGGCGGGCGTTCCCTTTCCCGGTCATACGGAGATGTTCGCGCATTACACCGGGGCGAAAAGCATCTGCATGGTTCTCAGCTCGTCGGAATTAACAACGGCTCTGGTAACGGCGCACGTAGGGTACAGCGACGTTCCGAAGCTCATCACCAAACAACGCGTTTGGGAGACGCTTGAAATTAACCGCGCCGCCTGGCGCAAAATACTGGGCAGAGAGCCGCGCTTTACAGTCTGCGGACTTAACCCGCACGCGGGAGAAAACGGCTTGTTCGGGAATCAGGAAGAAGAACTCGCAATTGCTCCCGCCGTCGAACAGGCGAAACAGGCGGGATGCGACATCGTCGGTCCGATCCCGCCGGACACAGCGTTTATTCCAGCACGGAGAATGCAGACGGACGTGTACATCTGCATGTACCACGACCAGGGGCTGATCCCCATGAAAGCGTTTGGATTCGATACGGGCATCAATATCACGCTGGGGCTGCCGATTGTCAGAACGTCCGTCGACCACGGCACCGCCATGGACATCGCCTTCGGCTCAACGCCAGGTGTCAAACCGAGTGCCCTGAGCATGATCTGCGCGATAAAACTGGCGAGAAAACTGGGGGATTCAGGCAGTAGGCAGTAGTCTGGAAGCGTGGATGCCAAAAAGAGGCAGCAGATAACCTCCATGGATGGCGCCCGCCCTCGGACGCCTTTGCCGGTACAAGAAATAAACTCATTCGTAGAACAATAGCTCCGACCTGCTGGATCGCGGCTGTCTCA
>JAZQDP010000521.1:0-19110 GCA_045546875.1 Thermoguttaceae bacterium
TTTTTTGGAATAATATATTATAATAGTTAGAAGTATGCGTCTTTGATATTAGTACGTTATATTTCAGAAGATATTATAAATCTTTAACCCCGATTGTACATTATGAGTTCATTGTTATCATCCTTTACCTTTACCACCGCAGACGGAGTTGTGTTTGCTCTGTTTATTCTGGCGGTTCTGGTCATTAGTATTGTTATGAGTCTTAAAGGGCAGAAGAAGGACGGCGCGGACAGCGAATCGTACTTCCTTGCCGGACGCGGTTTGCCGTGGTGGCTTATCGGCTTTTCGCTCATTGCGGCGAACATTTCAACGGAACAGTTTATCGGCATGTCCGGCAACGCCTCGCAATGCACCGGTTTGGCGATTGCTTCCTACGAATGGATTGCGGCAATTTCTCTGGTCTTTGTCGCTTTTGTCTTCGTTCCGATGTTCCTGCGCTGTGGAATTTATACGATCCCGGAATTTCTGGAATACCGTTACAATAAATTGGCAAGAACGCTTATGTCGTTAAGCATGATCGTTATTCTGTGCGCCGTTACGATTGCGGTCGTTATTAACTCCGGCGCTTTGACGATTGACGTTCTGTTCAGCGGAATGAGCGTTTTTGGAATCAATATTAACATTGTAACAGCCGGCTGGTTTATCGGCATTTTGGCTGCGATTTACGTCTTTACCGGCGGTTTGAAAGCCTGCGCCTGGGCGGACCTGCTTCAGGGTTCCGGGCTTCTTATCGGCGGATTTATCATCATGTGGTTCGCTTTCGCCGCCTTTGCGGAAAAGGACGTTGCTGAACTGGGCGTTACTCCGGAACACGCTCGTCCTGTTGAATACCAGGGCGAAGACCTCCGAGAAGACATAACCAAAGACACGCCTGTCTGGAAAAAGTTCACCGAGCTTAATGAAGACACGCTCCACATGGCTCGTCCGGACAACGACCCGAACATCGTTTGGACGACTCTGTTCCTGGGCATCTGGATTCCGAACCTGTACTACTGGGGACTTAACCAGTACATTATGCAGCGAACGCTGGGCGCTCGATCGCTGGCAGAAGGTCAAAAGGGAATTGTTTTTGCCGCCGCCATGAAGCTGGCGATTCCATTTATCATTGTCTTCCCGGGTATGATTGCATTTGACCTGTATCACAAGGAGATGGCTCAACAGGCTCAAACAGACGCTACTGCAAATGCGGACTCCTGGGGAACGCTGACCAACATTATTCTCGCTCCGTGGAAAGAAAGCAACGGCATTACCGAAGAAGTTCTTAAAAAAGAAGCTACGGCAAAAGACGGCGCGCGTCCGGCGGCGGATAAATTGAACGCCAAAATTAAGGACGTTTCAGCCGATCTTGCCGCTTTGAAAGCTGAATTTGAGTCAAACAAAGACAAGATCAAAGAATTGGTAAAAGCCGATACGAAAAACGGCGTTCGCGTTTTCAAATTCAATGAGAACTTCGCCATTCTTCATCAGGACAGCGCAGAGTTTGTTTTGAGCTTCAACAAGTTCATCACGGACACGCCGGACGTTGACAAAGAAGCCGCCGATCTTAAAGCGCAGTTTAATAAAGACTATCCCAAAATCAAGCTCAAAGAACACGAACAAAAGAGCTTTGATTTGTTCTTTGCGAACAAGGCGTTGTTAAACAAACTTCAGGAAGTCGATTATCCAGCCGACATGCAGCCCATGGCGAAGTATACGCGCCGGTTGCAGGAAAACTTCGGATTGGTTAAGCCGACTTACCCGGTTCAGAAAGAGCTGGTTGGATACAAGTTTGACGCCGCATTCCCGATGCTGCTTCGCAACCTGGCGATTCCGACCGGCTTGCGCGGATTCGTTTTGGCGGCTTTGCTGGGCGCGGTTATCAGCTCGCTGGCGTCTATGCTCAACGCGGCTTCAACCATCTTTACGATGGATATTTACAAAGAATACATTCACAAGAACGCCTCTCAGGGCGGGTTGGTGTTTATCGGGCGCGTTTGCGTCGTGTTGGCAATGATCGCCGGCTGTTTGATCAGCCCGATTCTGTCTGACCCCAAGTTTGGCGGTCTGTTCAAGTTCATTCAGGAATTCCAGGGATTCATTTCGCCGGGCATTCTCGCCGTCTTTATCGTCGGTTTGGCATTCTCCCGAACCCGCGGTTCGTACGGCGTTTTGGGCTTGCTGGCGTCGCCGATTATTTACGGCGCTTTGATGCTGGTTATTCCGGAAGTCAACTTCCTCAACCGAATGGCGATTACGTTCGTTTCGATTACCGTTTTGCTGTCGATTCTGACGCTTATCCTTCCGGCTGCGGAAGCCAAGAAACTGCCGCATAACGATGAAATCGAACTGAAGAACTCCAAGGGCGCGATGATTGCCGGCGCGTTGGTCTGTATCGCCACCTTCTCGCTGTACTATGTATTCTTCTAATTGAAAAGCGACCGGCGGCGAATGGCATTTAACGCAAGATTTCGCCGCATTAAAATGCGCGTTGTGTAACAAAATTGATTCTATCGATTTTGCTACGCAACGCCTTTGTTTCATTTATACGACCTTACACAAAACTATATAATATTTAATGTATTGTTAAACCGTTATCGTCAACGGAATTTCCAGTACGCAATACAAAACCAACGGAGAAGTTTCATGACACAAGAAGAACAGAAAAAATTCTCGGTCGAGCAGTGGAAATTTATCATCTTTAGTATGATAGTCTATATGTTCTTTTACGTTACGCGTAAGAACCTGTCCATGGCTCAGGTCGAAATGTTTGAAGATGGAGTAATCGACAAGTACACGATTGGAATAATTCTCACAATTCATGGAATTCTCTACGGCGTAAGTCGTTTTGTGAACGGTTTCTGGGCTGACCGTCTTAACGGTCGAGTTTTCATGGCAATCGGGTTAGCGATTACCGCGTTGATGAACTTTCTGTTCGGCTTTTCGCCGCAACTGGCAAAGGTGATCACGGTTTCTCTGGGTGGTACAGAGATAAGCCTTAACGGCGTCAACTTACTGACGATTCTCTTTGCCGTCTTTTGGATTATTAACGGGTGGACGCTGGGCATGGGATTTCCTGCGTGCGCGAAAATGCTTACGCACTGGATTCACCCCAAAGAGTTGGCAACCAAGATGGCAATCTGGAACACGTCTCACAGTTTCGGGGCGGTATTTGCCTTGGGGCTTTGCTCGCTTATTCTTGGACCGTTGGGGCTTGATTGGCGCTGGTGCTTCTGGGTTCCAGCAGCGCTGGCGGCAGCGGCAACCGTCTTTTGTTTCTGTTGTGTAATGGATTCCCCCACGGAAGCAGGCGTTCATGAACTTGAAATTGAAGCGGCTACGACAAATAAACCTTCGTCAGAAGTTACAACTAAAGACCGCATTCGACTCGTTTTTTGCAATAGGGTGATTTGGCTTGTCGCGCTGGCGAACTTCTTTGTTTACATTGTTCGATTTGGGTTCCTCGACTGGGGGCCAACGTTCTTAAAGCAGTTTAAGGGAATCCCAGTCGCTAAAGGCGGGTTGATGATTATCGCCTTTGAATTGGCGGCAGTTGTTGGGACAATATTCGCCGGCTGGATTACCGATAAAATGTTCAAAGGCCGCGGCGTCCGAACGTGCGTTTTTTGCATGCTTTGCGCCGCTTTGTTTTCATACGGATTTTGGATCTTGCCAAACGGTGGGACGCAGATGCATTTTGCCGTCTCCGACACTAACCAGCCGGATGCCTCTGACGTCAGAGAGCAGTTAAAGGCGTTCGACTCTAACATCGAAGTTAGCTATGAAGAAGCGGATAATTCGTCGCAACAGCTGGTTTTGCACACCGTATACACGACTGAAGAACTCACAGGCGCCAATATCGATTTAAGCAAGATTGAGGATGTGGAGAAAAGAGCCAAAGTCGAAGAATCAATCGCCAAGAGAAAAGCAAAACTCGAGGGTCATAAAGACGTTGAATCCTACTTTACCGCGGCGCTACAAAAGAACTTTGCCAGCTCTCAAATCTCGATGGTGTCGAGTCATGAAACGACGCCGGCTCCAATCTGGTTGGCAACGCTGTTGCTTATGGGAGCTGGGTTCTTTATTTACGGACCGCAGGCGCTAATTGGCATCGTTGCCGCTAACCAAGCGACGAAAGAAGCGGCCGCCATGGCAAACGGATTTACCGGAATCATGGGCTACGCCTCGACAATCGTTTCCGGGATCGGCATTGCGATTATTCAAGAACATTACGGTTGGGGCATTACCCTTGGGACAATCGCCGGCTTTGCTCTGGTCGGCATGGTTTTGTTTGCTTTAGCGTGGAACGCCAGAGCGACGGGATACAAAACCGATGTCGAATTAGAACCCGATAAAGCAACGGAAGAATAATAACGTTTGAACTCAATTCATACAATCGAAATTCATAATAATCGAATATGACCTACCAATTGAGTAAAAAGAAGGCGTTCGTTTGCGACTTGGACGGCACTCTGTTCATGGGCGCAAACCCCATCGAACCGGCTGTCGAGTTCGTTATTCGGACGTCAAATAGTGGGCGATTTAGCTTCTTTTTTCTGACCAATAACACGTCAAAAAATCCGGCGGAATACCTCAAAAAAATTAGCGGCGCCAACATTCCCGTTACCGAGAATCAAATCCTCACCCCGCTAATTACGCTCGAAAACTATATTCGTCAGAAGAGATATAAATCCGTTTATCTTGTCTCGACTGAAGCGGTTAAAGATCATGTAGCGCAACGGCTGGCGGATGCGGGCGTTCAGTTGGAATATAATCCAGAAGAAAACGAACTTATCGCCTTGGCTTACGATAAAGAGCTGACTTACGAAAAACTGCAGCGGATAACAGCGTTGTGGAACATGCGTAACGGCGGTAATAAGGCGACGGGCTTAAAGACCGTTGACGCCCCGCCGATAGATTTTGTCGCCACGCACCCGGATAACTGCTGCCCATCGGAAGAGGGGCCTATTCCCGACGTGGGCGGGTTCCTAAAACTGTTGGAAACGACCAACGGCATGACGCCGTCGCACGTTTTCGGCAAGCCGTCTCCAACGCTTTTAGAACCGGTTTTAGAACGGTTTGCCAAAGAAGAAATAACCGTCGTTGGCGATCGGCTTTATACCGACAAGGCGATTGCTGACAATGCGGGCGTTGATTTCATCTGCGTTTTATCGGGGGAAACAACGCGCGACGATTTGGAAAAATACCAAGGAACTCCGCCGGCGCTGACGCTTAACAATTTGGGAGATGTGGAACAGTACTGACCCAATGTCAACAGGATTAAACAAATTATAATCAGTAACGCAATTTATGCCATTTTATTTTAGGTGAAAACAATGAATGATGTAATCATTATAGGGGCTGGCGTCGTCGGGTGTTCGATCGCCCGTTGTCTGTCCCGATACGAGTTGGACGTTCTCGTCCTAGAGGGGAAAGAAGACGTAGCCTCTGGCGCGTCCAAGGCGAATAGCGCCATCGTCCACGCAGGATTTGATGCCGAGCCGGGGTCAAACAAGGCGAAGTACAACGTTCGCGGAAACGAAATGTTCGAGCAGACCTGTCGCGAGCTTCACGTTCCGTTTATCCGCAACACGTCTCTGGTCGTCGCGTTCTCTGACGAGGAACTGCCAAACCTTCAAAAGCTGTACGACCGAGGCATTCAAAACGGCGTTCCGGGACTGAGAATTATCAACCGTGACGAGCTTCGCGCTTTGGAGCCAAACGTCAGCAAAGAAGCCGTTGCAGCTCTGCTGGCGCCGACGGGTGGAATTTGCTGTCCGTACGATCTCACGTTCCGAACGGCGGAAAACGCAGCGGCGAACGGCGTGAAATTCCTCTTTAACAAACCCGTCAAAACGGTCAAGTCGGAAAACGGGTTCTGGACGCTTGTAACAGAAGACTGCGAAACGTTCCAGGCGCGCGCCGTTGTCAACGCATCCGGCGTCAGTTCCGCCTTTTTGAACAATCAGGTCAGTGCGACAAAATACAACATTCAGCCCCGCCGCGGTGAGTACGTCATGCTCGACAAGTCGGAAAAAGACTGCTTCAAGGCAACGATGTTTCAGTGTCCCGGTCCGATGGGTAAAGGCGTTTTGGTTTCTCCCACGGTAGACGGTACGATTATCGTCGGTCCAACCAGCGAAGACATTGACTCCCCAGACGCCACGGAAACGACCGCGTTCGGCTTGGATAAAATGCGGCGTCTTTCCACCCGTATTTGGACGGAGATTCCGTTCCGTAAAGCGATTACGACTTTCAGCGGCATCAGGGCGCACGAAACGACCAAACACGATTTCGTTCTCGGCGAAGCGCCAGACGCGCCGGGCTTTTTCAATGCTTTGGGCGTAGAATCTCCCGGTTTGACGTCCGCCCCAGCAATTGGCGTTGACTTGGCGCAGGAAGTTGCCACTAAACTCGGCGCGAAGAAAAAGGAAACGTTTTCAGACGACGTCAGCGATTGGCAGCGCGTTCGCGAGCTTTCTCCCGACGAACTCAACAAACTCATCGAGAAAGACCCGCGTTACGGGCGCATTATTTGTCGGTGCGAAACGATCAGCGAAGCGGAAATTCGCGCCAGCATCCGCTGCCGGGTTGGGGCGACGACAATCGACGGCATTAAGAGAAGAACTCGCGCCACGATGGGACGTTGTCAAGGCGGATTCTGCACGCCGCGTCTGATTGAGATTTTAGCGGACGAGTTGGGCGTCCCGCAGGAACAGATTACAAAAGCCGGCGGAGAGTCTCTGATGGTTCTTTCCCGTCTTTTCCCGGAGGATAAATAATATGAATCAGGAAATTGATGTATTGGTTATCGGAGCTGGACCGGCTGGGCTTGCCGCGGCGGCTGCGGCTCGAGAAGCGGGCTGCGAAAACGTGTTGATTCTCGAACGCGACGACGCCCCCGGCGGAATTCTTCAGCAGTGTATTCACCCCGGATTCGGCTTGCACCGGTTTAAGGAAGAACTCACCGGACCGGAATACGCTCAGCGATTTATCGACCGCGTTAACGAATTGAACATTCCAATTCAATGCCGAACGATGGTTCTGGATGTAACAGAAAATCGTCAGGTTACAGCCGTCAGCCCGGAACACGGCGTTCAGGTCTTTAGCGCCAAGGCGATTGTTCTGGCGATGGGCTGTCGGGAACGAACCCGCGGCGCGCTGATGATTCCCGGAACGCGCCCGGCTGGCGTCTATTCCGCCGGAACCGCTCAGCGTCTGGTCAATATGGAAGGACTCATGCCCGGCAAACGCGTTGTCATTTTAGGCTCTGGCGACATCGGCTTGATTATGGCTCGCCGCATGACCTTTGAAGGCGCAAAAGTTCTGGCGTGCGTCGAGTTGATGCCCTATTCCAGCGGTCTGAAACGTAACATCGCGCAATGCCTTAACGATTTTGACATCCCGTTGCTGTTAAGTCATACTGTAACGCAGGTTCACGGAAAAGAACGCGTCGAGGGCGTTACGGTCGCCGAAGTGGACGAAAAACGCCAACCCATTCCCGGTACGGAACAGTACTTCGAATGCGACACGCTCTTGCTTTCTGTCGGCTTGATTCCGGAAAACGAGCTTTCGCTCAAAGCGAACATTTCGCTATCGCCTGTTACAAGCGGTCCGACCGTGGACGATTCCATGCAGACGGAAATTCCCGGCATTTTCTCTTGCGGCAACGTCCTTCACGTTCACGATTTGGTGGACTACGTCAGTTTGGAATCGGAAACGGCTGGTCGGGAAGCGGCTCGATTTGCGGCGCAAACGACTCAGGAAACGCCGACGTACACCGCTGTCAAAGACGGGTTCGGCGTTCGCGGCTGCGTTCCCCAGCGCATTCGAAGCAAAGGCGCAGAAGACAAAGTCGCAATCTCGTTCCGTCCCGCAGACGTGTACCGAAAAGCGACCTGGCAGATTCGCGCCGGAGAAAATATCCTGCTTAAACGACGCGCCATGATTTTAACGCCTGGGGAATCTCAGCGGGTAGAGTTGCCCAGAGAACAGTTTGTCGGCGTTGACGAGGTTACAGTAGAAGTTGTGTTGGAGGAAAAGAAATGATTTGCATCGGCTGCCCAATGGGCTGTGAACTGACCGTAACAAAAAACGAAAACGGCGAACTTGTAGTTGAGGGAGCGACCTGCGCCCGCGGAAAAGCCTACGGAGTTCAGGAAACGATTGCTCCCGAACGCACCGTTACGGCATTGGTTGCCGTCGAAGGCAAACGACGCCCCTTGAGCGTCAAAACCGCTCGCCCGATTCCAAAGGGAAAGATCTTTGACGCTCTGGAAAGTTTGCAAACCGTCCGAATGAAAAGCCCTGTTAAAATCGGCGACGTCGTTCTTCCCAACGTCTGCGACACCGGCGTCGACGTCGTCGCAACGGAAAACCTGTAAACAAGGTTTCGGTCTTGTTAGAAAATGACACATCGCGCCCTCGTTTTTTGGGGGCGTGAAAACATAATGTGTATTCTCTTGTTCGCTTATTTAACCAATTAGAGTATTATCATGAAAGCATTTTTCGGTTTTATAATCCTAATCGCCTTGGTAGTCGGCGGCTTTTGTTATTTTTCCTATAACGGTTTGATTCAAAAAGACGAAACCGTTAAACAGACGTGGAGCGACATCGACGCTCAGCTTCAACGTCGGGCAGATTTGATTCCCAATCTTGTCAACACGGTAAAGGGATACGCGGCTCACGAAGAAAAGATTTTTACCGCAGTTGCTCAAGCGCGTGAAAATCTCGTTAAGGCGGCAACCCCTGCCGACAAGGCGTCGGCGGACGCGGAACTCAACGCCGCTGTCGGTCGGCTGTTGGCGATTGCGGAAAGCTATCCGGAACTCAAGGCGGCAGACGCATTCGTTCGACTTCAAGACGAATTGGCGGGTACAGAAAACCGCATTACCGTTGCCAGAACCCGGTATAACGAAGCTGTCAAGATTTATAACGCGGCTATTCGCGGCGTTCCCGGAGTCTTTTTCGCAAAGAATTTGGAACTGGAGCCTGCGGCGTTTTACGAAGTCCCGGCTGGTCGCGCTGCGGTTGAACAAGTTCCCGAAGTTTCTTTCTAAATGCCTGTTTCCATGAAAAACGAAAAAGCAGACGTCATTTTGTTATTCCTCGTTCTTTTTGCAGCCATATCGTTGTTTTCATCAGCAGCGGCTATGGCAGAATTCGTCGTTCCACCGCTTACAGGGCGCGTTGTCGACGCCGGTTATAATTTTACTCCGGAAGAACGTGAACGAATCGAAAAAGCGATACTCCAATTAGAATCCGCTACCGGCGGGCAGATGGTTGTTGTAACGTTGACGTCGTTGAGTGGGTTGTCGATTGAAGAGGTTGGGATTAAACTCGGAGACGCCTGGAAAATCGGCAACAAAGGGAAAGACGATGGAGCGATTCTGATTATCGTTGTCCTGCAACGCCAAATGCGATTGGAAGTTGGACTAGGCTGGGAAGGTCCGATTAACGACGCCCGCGCCGGAGACATCATTCGCGGTCTGGTTCCGTTTTTCAGAGTGAACAAATACGCTGACGGAGCTGTTTGGGCGGTCGAAAGCGTTCAACAGTATGTTACCGGAAAAGAAGTCGAACACACCGTTTCCGCTCCTGCAAATCCTCGCAAAACCCAATTGAATGATGATGAAAGTTTAATACCTGGCATTATCTGCTCGTTGCCTTTAATTGCGATGTTTTTCTGGTGTTTATGGGCGATGCTTCTGTTTGTTTTATATTTGATATGGGAAATCTTCTCTTTTATTATGATTTTATTTGGGATAACCGCCCCCGAGTTTCCGGATGTCTCGACATTGTTGTGGTTTGGTCTTTACAAACCTTCGCCGCCACGTTCCGGGGGAGGTTCCAGCAGTTCCAGCAGTTCCCGTAGTTCTAGCAGTTCCAGCGATTCCTACAGTTTTTTCGATTCGTGGAGTTCCAGTTCGTCTGACAGTTCCAGCTCCAGTTCCAGTTCCAGCTCCAGTTCTTCGAGCGATTATTCCGGCGGTGGCGGCGGTTTTGGCGGCGGCGGCGCGTCCGGCAGTTGGTAAAAAAGATAAGAGAACAATTCCAATGGAAGGCGGTAACGGAGCGAACGCAGTGAGCGCATACGCTTCCTAATCGACGACCGATGGACAATCTAATGAAAGGCGGTAACGGAGCGAACGTAGTGAGCGCAGTTACGCTTCCGGGAGTAACGGTTACCCCATTGTAATGTCGCCAGAATAGATTATAATGATGCTATGCAATTTTCCTAGGAGATTATTATGTCAGTACCAGATTTTCAAAGTATGATGTTTCCTTTGTTGCATTTTGCTTCTGACCGTAAGGAACATCAAATAAGCGATTTTAAAGATTTTGTTCGCAATCATTTCAATTTGTCAAGTGATGATGCGAATGAAAAGACTAGTAGCGGCATACTGCGTTATGTCAGCAATGTACAGTGGGCAATTACATATTTGTATCGTGCTGGTTTATTGACGCGTGTCAAACGTGGAACTTACACAATTTCCTCAATCGGGGTCTCATATTTACAGCAAAAACAAACGTTTCAACAAATCTGTATTAATGATTTACGGGAATTTGAATCTTTCAGAAAGTTTGTTGGAACTTCAAATGATGATGAAGGCAACAGTCCGAATCAAAGTGAATCTGAAACAACGGATATTACTGAAAAAACTCCTGATGAGTCAATTGAAGAGTCTTATAAACTGCTTCGGGCGAGCTTGGCAAAGGAACTCTTGGATACAATTAAAGAACATAAACCTGCCTTCTTTGAATCGTTGGTTGTTGATCTGCTTATTAAAATGGGGTACGGCGGTTTTCGAACAGAAGCCGGTCAAGTTGTTGGTAAATCCGGCGATGGCGGAATCGACGGCATTATCAATGAGGATAAACTTGGTTTAGATGTAATTTACATTCAGGCGAAACGTTACGATGATGACGTGATTGTTCCTATTTCAGATGTCAGAGATTTTGCAGGAGCGTTGTCATCTAAAAAAAGTCACAAAGGCATTTTCCTGACAACGTCCTCTTTTCCTAAAAGTGCAAAAGAGTTTGTTGATAAATGTTCACATCAAATCGTCCTTATTGATGGCGAACGATTGGCAGAATTGATGATCGAACATAATGTAGGCGTTTCCGTTCGCGAAACATATCAAATCAAAAGAATTGATTCCGATTATTTTAATGAAGATGAAATGTAATTAAGGCGAATTCTTATATGTCGAACGTAATAGGTAGTTCAGGGGAAGCGTAACTACGAAGCTTCGCTTCTCCGTTACCGCCTTCCATTTGATTATTCTCCAAAACTCGATTATTATTTACGCAATAAGCGGAAGCGTAACTGCGCTCACGATGTTCGCTCCGTTACCGCCTTCCATTTGTATTCAAAACCATTATTGGTTTTTGATATAATCATAGACATAGTATTCTTCGTCATTAAAGACATATCTTTTACTTGCTTTTCTCGTCCAGATTTTAACATTTTTTTCAAACTCACCAGATTTATGCAGAGCATTTGTTGCAGCCGCTTTTAATGCAGTCGCCACAAAATCAAACGTCTGTTCATTTGCAGATAAAAGAATATGAACATGGTTTGATTGGACAGCAACTATATGAAGCGTCCACTTTTTCTTTTCACAACAACTTTTCAAAGCATTTTGAACTATCTTTCTTTGAATACTTGAAAGAACAATTGGTTGATTAGTCATTTCTGATTTATCAAAGTTTTCCCAATTGGGATTAATTTCTATATATTCTCCTTTTCTATTGACAGACCCCTTTTCACAGCCATGAAGTCGAGAACCTCTGGTTGTAAATGTAATAAAATATGCAAACGGCGTTGAATACATCATCTTACTCCCGATATATCAACGCGGTGGCGTAAACTTCCAACAGAATCTGTTCCCCGACCGGTCCAACGCCTTCGCCCGTTTTGGCTTTTAGACCGATGGATTCCGCCGGGACGTCGAGAAGGCGGGCGATATTTTCTCTGATCGCGGCAACGTACGGCAAGAGTTTCGGCTTTTGCGCCAGGACGACCACGTCGAGGTTGCCCAGTTTGTACCCTTCTGCCTGAACTCTATCCCAAATAATCCGAAGCATCTCGCCGGAATCGCGCCCGCGGTTCTCCTCTGCCGTATCGGGAAACATCTGACCGATGTCGCCCATGGCGGCGGCGCCCAGCAAAGCGTCGGAAACGGCGTGGAGCAGGGCGTCCGCGTCGGAATGTCCCTGTAATGATTTGTTGTGCGGAATATGAACCCCGCCGAGAATAAGACCGTCGCCGTCAATGAGTTTATGGGAATCGAACCCAATGCCAATTCGGGGAATAGTTGTCATGGTAAAATAAGTGGTTTGGTACGCTATTGGATTTTAAACACGAAAAACACGAATAGAACGAAAAAACACGAAATTTAAAAATATATTTCGTCTTTTTCGCTTATTTCGTGTACTTCGTGTTAAAAAATTTCTCGCAACTCGTAACTCGCAACTAAAATGCGGAATTGATTTTGAGTTCAATCCCGCATTCCGATTTATTTGTTACAAGTTATTTGCTGAAATTAGTCTTTAACTTCAAACTCGGCGTCGATGGTGTCGTCGTTGTTACCGGAGCCGGAGTTGGACTCGGACTGATCAGCCGCGCCCGCCTGTGCGCCCGGATTAGCGTTGGCGCCAGCCGCCTTTTCGTACAGCGTTTTGCTAAACGCGTGGGATGCCTGTTCCAACTGGTTGACAGCGGACTTGAGTTCGTCGGCGTCTGTACCTTTCATGGCATCCTTGACCTTGTCGATTGCCGCGGTCATAGCGTCCTTGTCGGAAGCGGAAATGGAGGATTCGTTTTCCTTCATGAGTTTTTCCAGCTGCCAGACCATGGAATCCGCCTTGTTGTGCAGTTCGGCAAACTCGCGTCGTTTCTTGTCTTCCGCCGCGTGAGCGTCAGCGTCTCGGCGCATTCTTTCGATTTCTTCGTCGCTCAAGCCGGAACTCTGTTCGATGGTAACCTTCTGTTCCTTGCCGGTTCCCTTGTCTTTCGCTTTGACGGAAACGATGCCGTTGGCGTCGATATCGAAAGTAACTTCAATCTGCGGGACGCCGCGAGGAGCCAGAGGAATGCCTTCCAGGTTGAACTGACCTAACAGACGGTTGTCTGCCGCCATTTCACGTTCGCCCTGATAGACCTTAATCGTAACTGCGGACTGGTTATCGTCTGCGGTGGAGAACGTCTGGGATTTTTCGGTTGGAATGGTTGTGTTGCGTTCGACAAGCCGAGTCATAACGCCGCCAAGGGTTTCAATTCCCAATGACAACGGCGTAACATCGAGCAGAAGAACGTCTTTTACGTCGCCAGCCAAAACGCCGCCCTGAATTGCAGCGCCGACAGCAACAACTTCGTCCGGGTTGACGCCCTTGTGAGGATCTTTGCCGAAGATCTCTTTGACAAGTTCCTGCACCTTCGGGATTCGGGTTGAACCGCCGACCAGAACGACTTCGTCAATGTCTTTGGCGGACATGTTCGCGTCTTTGAGGCACTGAACAACCGGAATTCGGCAACGTTCGATGAGCGAATCCGCCAGCTGTTCAAACTTGGCGCGGGTAATGTGCTGCTGCAAGTGTTTCGGTCCGGTTGCGTCTGCGGTAATAAACGGCAGGTTGATGTCTGCGCTTTGAGCGGACGACAGTTCGCACTTCGCCTTTTCGCAGGCTTCCTGCAATCGCTGAAGAGCCATCGAATCTTTGCGAAGGTCAACGCCGTTGGTTCTCATGAATTCGTCTGCAACGTAGTCGATAAGGGCTTTATCGAAATCGTCGCCGCCCAGGTGTCCGTCGCCTTTGGTTGCGATAACCTGGAAAACGCCGTCTGCAACGTCCAGAATGGAAACATCGAACGTACCGCCGCCAAGGTCGAAGACGCAAATCTTTTGCTGCGCTTTTTTATCCAAACCGTAAGCCAGAGACGCTGCCGTCGGTTCGTTGATGATTCGCATTACTTCCAAACCGGCAATCTGACCAGCGTCTTTGGTTGCCTGACGCTGAGCGTCGTTGAAGTAAGCCGGGACGGTAATAACCGCCTTGTTGACTTTGTGTCCAAGGTAGGATTCAGCCGCTTCCTTGAGTTTGCGGAGAACCTTTGCCGAAATCTCTGATGGTGTGTATTCTTTACCGTTAACCTCAACTTTGACGTAATCGTCGCCCGAGCCGATAACCTTGTACGGAACCATCTTTTCTTCGACTGCGACTTCGTTTTGACGACGTCCCATAAAACGTTTGATTGAAGAAATGGTTCGTTTCGGGTTGGTAACCGCCTGACGTTTTGCCGGCTCGCCAACGATCGTTTCGTTGTCGTCATTAAACGCAACAACGCTGGGGGTTAAACGAGAACCTTCGAGGTTCACGATAACCATAGGTTCGTTACCTTCCATAACGGAGACGACAGAGTTGGTCGTTCCCAAGTCAATACCGATGATTTTTTCGCCTTTAGCCATAATATTTATTCTCCTTTTGATTCTTTTTTTGTTTATTTGCTGTAACAAAAGCCCGAAAACTGCCGAAACCGCTTGAATAATTTTAAATTTTCGTATAAAATTCAGTTCATAACGATTAGGAAAGGCATTCAAGGGTTTGTTTGCTCTTTCCGATGGCGTTTTTCGCACGGTTACACATTATTGCAATTTCCGTGCCAAACCCAACCAAAACATTTTATTAGTCCGTAACCATATATTTTTCAAGGGCTTACACGTCAGTCGTTAAAATTTTCCCGTAACGAAACTTGCCAATTCTGCCAATTTGGCAGGAGATACTCGAGACCTTACAATTCACCATGGCTAAAACACCAACTGTAAAAAATTCAAAATCCGGTAAGAATCCTAAAATCTCTCAGGAAAAAGGGAAAAGAGTCAAAGCAAAAGCCAAGTCGTCTGGAACCGGCGGCAAAGGCAGCTCAACCGAATCGCGCGCAACGCCCGCCAGCGCCCCAACGATTCCGATTTCTCCGCAGAAAGCTCAGCGTGAGGAATTGCTTTCCGCGCTGGTTCAGGCGGATAAAGAACTGCTTGAAGCTCTCAATAAAAAAATTGAACTCGAACGCCAATACTTTGTGTTAAATTGCGGGTTGGAGAAACCAGCTCCCGACAACCATCTCTTAGCGTTGGGGTCTCGGTATACGGACTGGAATCTTGACCATCAGCGAATTGAGAGCATGGCGCTGTGCGCGCGTCGGCAGAGCGGGGGGGCGTCTGAAAACTGCGTTCGAGCCGTCTTTCGCGAGGCGTTGGGCGACGTCCGCGCCAGCGTTCATCCGACTCGCGTGGCGTACCTGGGTCCGGAGTTCAGCTTTACGCATTTGGCGGCGCTGAAGTATTTCGGAACCGGGGTGGAGCTGATTCCCGTTTCCAGCATCGCCGGGATTTTCGAACAGGCGCAGTCCTGCGAATGCGATTTCGGCGTCGTGCCGATTGAGAATTCCACCGATGGGCGCATTGTCGATACGCTGGATATGTTTACAAAAACGAAAATCAAAATCAGCGGCGAGTCGATAATTCCGATTTGTCATTGCTTAATCGGGAACCTGCCTCGAAGCAGCATTAAAACCGTCTACAGCAAAGCGCAGGCGCTTTCACAATGCCGAAACTGGCTGGCGAAATGCCTGTCCGGGGCGGAACTGGTTGCGTGCAACTCGACGACGCAGGCGGTCGAACTGGCTCTTGCTGGCACGGACAAAGGCGTTGCTGCAATCGCATCCATGGAAGCCGCCAAGGCGTACGAGGTGGACGTTTTAGTCGAAAACATTGCTGACAACCCGGACAACCGCACCCGATTCGTCGTTTTGAGCAAGAATTCTTACGACCGCAAGGGCAACGACAAGACGTCGATTATGTTCCAGCTTCGACACGTCGCCGGGGCGTTAGCGGACGCTTTGAATATTTTCAAGCGGAATCATCTCAATTTAACCTGGATTGAGTCGTTCCCCGTCCACGGAACCGATAACGAATACCTGTTTTTCGCCGAAATGGAAGGGCACTTCAAAGATCTGAAAATCCGGCGAGCCATCGACGCCTTGGGAAAACGCTCCCTTCGTCTGGAAATACTGGGGTCGTACCCGGCAGCGAAGTAGTATCTTATACGATATTCTCTCCCCTTACTAAAGTTTTTTGGAAAGGGGAGGTGCGAAGCCGCACGGGCGATCCGCGCTGCCGCGCGAAACGTACTATAATCGCTCCCGTTGGTCGCTTATATTATTCTTAATAAGACACGCTTAAAATTTCTACAATAGGGAACCTGCTTGCTGGCGACCGAAAGATTTTTCAAGGCGGACGAAGTCAGTCCTTTGTTACAAGATATTCTAAAAAATGTTCTAAATATCGTAATTCTTTTAAAAGCCCTCTTGAAAAAAATGTAATATTATGTGATAATAATTAGTAGGATAAATTAGATTCCGGTTTTAGAAATAACCTTCTATCCCAAAAGCATGCAATGATGAATCATAAAACAATTTGGAGAGTTTGCTTTATTATAGCCGTTATTTCAGGCGTCTGCTATGGCGCGGAGAATTCTGAAAGTCAGATATTAACGGATGAAGCTATTGCAATATTTGGCAAAGAAGGCGTTGATCATTTTGAACAAATGTTTCAAACCGGGAAGTTTGATTTTGACTGTCGCGATAAAAACGGCGACAATATCCTTCATTACGCCGCACTGACAGGAAATCTGAATCGTGTAAAAATGCTTTTGGAGCAGGGCGCGGATATCAATTCAAAAAACAATAACAAAGAGAGCGTTTTACATTTTGCCGCTCAAAGCGGGAATCTGGAACTGGTTAAATGGCTTGTTGAAAAAGGATTAGACGTCAACTTAAAAAACAGTTTGAATAATACGGTCTTGCATTTTGCCGCCTATAGCGGTAATGTGGAACTGGTTCAATGGCTTGTGGAACACGGCGCTGATGTCAACGCAAAAAACAGTTTTGGAATTACAGTTTTGAGTAGAGCCGCCATAAGAGGCAATCTGGAATTGTTTAAATGGCTTATTGCTCACGGCGCGGATGTCAACGCAAAAACTGAAACAGGAAATGCTATTTTGCATTTTGCCGCCCAAAGCGGTAATTTGGAACTGGTTCAATGGCTTGTGGAACACGGAGCTGATATCAATACAAAAACCAACAATTTGGATTTTGGTTATGGATATACAGTCTTGCATTTTGCCGCCCAAAGCGGTAATCTTGAACTGGTTAAATGGCTTGTGGAAAAGGGATTGGATGTCAACGCAACAACAATTTCTCGATATGAATCAGGAAATTCTGTCTTGCATTCCGCCGCCCAAAGCGGTAATCTGGAGATAGTTAAATGGCTCGTGGAACAAGGCGCTGATGTCAACGCAAAAAGCAGTTTTGGAGTTACAGTTTTGCATTCCGCTGCCCAAAGCGGTAATCTGGAGTTAGTTAAATGGCTTGTGGAAAAGGGACTGGACGTCAACGCAACAACTATTTCTCAATATGTTCAAAATGTTTCAGGGTATTCTGTTTTGCATGATGCCGTCCAAAGCGGCAATCTGAAATTGGTTCAATGGCTTGTAGAACACGGAGCTGATGTCAACACAAAAACCTGTTTGGGATATACTGCTTTGCATTATGCTTCAGCAAGAAGGAATTTGGAAATGGTTAAATATCTGATTGATAATGGCGCTGATGTCAACGCAAAAAACAAAAATGGCGTTTCTGTCTTACAATCTGCAATTCAAAGCGAGAATCAAGAGCTTATAGACTGGCTCAAAGAACAGGACGCAGTAGAATAGATCGCTGTAAAACTATACCGCGGCTTGTTACAATTTATATCGAGAAGAAAAAATGAAATACAAATTATATGATATCGTTGAACTTTTGGAACCTTATTATTCGACAGATGAATTCAATGAAGACGTCGAAGCTGGAGAGCGTGGCGCTATTGTTGATATTATCAATGATGGTGAAGCCTTTCGGGTTGAGTTTACTTATCACGATCCTGATAGATTAGGCGTTACTAAAGCGCTGCTGCTTCTTTTTCCGAATCAGATTCGCCCATACGTTCCCAAGAAATGAATGCGGGTTATAGCGCCGCTATTCGACCAGATTCTTTATCGCCTGAAAGCTGCCGTCGGGACGTTCGGCAAGTATGGCTTTCAGAACGCCGGCGGCGTCCAGTCCGGCAAGCGGAGTTTCAGGGGATGTCTGCGGCGGGGCGTCTAAAGGAATGAACTTTCCCTGTCGCAAGTTGTAAATTTGCGATTCCGACAGCGTGACTTTCGGCAAGTCCGGACAGCCTGTCAGCGGCGGCAAGAGTCGATAAGGGAATTCGCCGTTACATTGGCTTGCCGGGACGGGGGCGTCGCTGTCTTCCAGACGGAAAAGCCCCACTCGCGTTCGGGTCAGCGCGGACATGACGGCTTCCGTTCCCGCCGATCGGGCAACGTCTCGCCCCCAGGATCGAACGTACGTCCCGGACGAGCAGACAAGCTCCCATTTCATAATGGGGTACTGGTAGTCCAGCAGGGTTGCAGAGTAAATCGTGATTTCTCGCGCCGCCAGGTCAACGTCTTTTCCCTTTCGGGCGAGTTTGTACGCCGGCTGACCGTTGATTTTCAGCGCGGAATAAATCGGCGGCTTTTGCATGATAACGCCCGTCCAGAGCTGGGCGGCGGACAGCAGGCTTTCCTTTGTGGGAATAACCGGGTTATCCAATTCGACAACCGCGCCCTCGACGTCTTCCGTATCGGAGGATCGCCCTAAAAGAAATTCCGCCCGATAGGTTTTTCGGCCCTCTTGAGCGTACTCGATAAGCCGAGTCGCGCTTCCAACCGCAATAACCAAAACGCCGTTAGCTAACGGGTCGAGCGTGCCGGCGTGCCCGATTTTCGTCTTTCGAGGCAGCATGCGCCGAACGACGTTGACCGCGTCGCGTGACGTAATTCCAGAAGGTTTATTGAGGTTGATAAATCCGTTCATTATAATTAGCTTCTAGCTTTTAGCTCCTAGCTTCTAGCTTTATAAACAAGGCAAATAGCTAGTTTCCATTTTCTAAAAAATGATTTTTAAAAAAGTGGAGATTTTTCTCCACTTTTTTATTTTTGATAAGACCATCAAGCGCGATATTGTCGTATAAATATGTAACACGTGTT
>JAZQDP010000522.1:0-2812 GCA_045546875.1 Thermoguttaceae bacterium
CTAACGGCGAATGCGTAATTACGTTCGCTAAAGCGAACACCATTACCGCCTTTCATTCTTTTTTTACCCCCCAATTTCCAATTTTTCAAAATTTTTCACTTTTTTTCAAAATTTTTTCCATTTAGCGCTTTTCGATTGCCGAATTGAGTGTATAATAAAATAAGTGTATAAAAGCGATATTATATTTTGCCGGACATACCGTTGCAAAGTCGTTTTGATAACCGTTTACCAGTTTTACCTGTTAGAGGGAGTAAAACCATGTCGAAACACCGTATTCTGCCCCCCGCCCGCATTTTAACACACGTCGGATTTTCTTTATTTGCAATTCTGATTGCTGCGATGTGTTTATCTTCTTACGTTGTCGCAGACAACATTTATCAAACGTCAAGTATGCCTAACGGAAAATATTGGGGCGATACAGGCTACTGGTCTGGCGCGGTTCCCTCATCCTCAACAGCTAACAACTATTATGTCGGACAGGGCGGTACAGACGAGAGCATTATTTTCCGAACGAAAGCTTCGAGTGCGTCTGGCAGCAGCGATACGTTTCCAAACGGCAACACTCTTTGGCTGGGGTACAATACAGACGGAACCTTTAGTTCAGCTCAAGGCGCTATTGCGTTGAAGTCCTGGAACTTTACCGTAAACAATTTGCAACTGGGAAACTCGATGATTAATCAAGCAATGAACGACGGAACAATCAACCTGAAAGGCGCCATGACAGTAAACGGAACGGTTGTCTTTCAGTTCAGCGATGCCGCCGGACGTAAAATTAACGTTCAAAGCGCGATTTCCGGTAACGGCGAAATTACTCTTGCTGAGAATTCCAATAACGAAAACCTCATAATTTCCAGCGCCGATAACGCTTTTACCGGGACATTAACCGTTAGCAAAAATTCTACGGTTAAGCTTGATGGCGCTAACGCCTTGAAAAATGCAACAAGCGTATTTATCGATACGGGCGCAACGTTGTATGTCAATGCCGATCAGGATTTCGTAAACAACAACGTTATTACAGGAAGCGGAACGCTGCGAGTCAGCGCTGACAGCAGTACGCTCACCAATGCGGTTTCTGACGAGTTTACCGGTATTATTAACATTCGCAACAGCGCACTGCTTACCTATTCCAAACCGCTGACGTCAAACTATGGTCTGACAATTGCCAACGACTCGCAGTTTAGAATACTCCAATCCGCTCAGCCGGCGGTACTTGAATGTAACATTAGACTTGCGGGAGAAGGACGAGTCGCCAACCGTGACCAAAAAGCTGGGGCGTTGCTATTTCATGAATTGCCCGAAACAACAGCAGTAAAAGGCAAAGTTACGCTTATAAACAATTCTTTGATCGGGGCGTATGCTTCTGTAAATACGGTTTCGTTTACAAACGAAATTGAAACCAATGGGTATACGCTGGATTTTCGACAGACGCGTTATTCGGGGAATAATAACGTTGCGACTTTTTCTATTGAATCCGACGTTTTGTCTGCCAGCGGTACAGGTACAATTCAGTTCCTTTCCGATTTCAACCCCGACGTTAGCAATACGTTTTTATGCTTTGGAGACCCGTCTGCCGCAGACGAAAGCGCTCCGACAAGTCAAAGCATTAACGTGAATATGATTAACTATAACAAAAACGAGATTGTCTTTCAGCCCGGCGCAAACAGAACCGTTACCGTTTCCGGAAATCTGGCAACCGACAGCAGCGGCAATAATAAAGGGTACATCAAAAACGGAGACGGAACGTTCGTTTTGACGGGCGGACTGTCAACTCAAATGACCGTCAACGCAGGCGTTTTTGAACTTTCCGACGACGCGATTGAAAACGTTACTGGAAAAATTACAGTTGGCGCTAACGGAACGCTGGAATTAAACGTTGCCGAAGATGTAAAAATGCTAACGCTTACACAACAAAACCAATTATTCAGCGCTGGCAAGGTCATTAAAACCGGCGACGGAGAATTGAAAATTGACGCAGACGAAGGAGTGTTTGACGCTCAACATCTGCTGGTTTCTTCCGGTCGCGTTGACATTAAAGAACATTTTAACGGACGATTGGAAGTTCAAAGCGGGGCAACGTTCTCTCCTGGCAATTCAATCGGGTCGCTGACGATTGGCGAAGGCGCTTTCGGCGGCGGGTTTACTCTCAACGAAGCCGGAGCGAAACTGTTGATGGAAATCGGCGGGGAAGACGCTAATCTGAACGACGCTTTAATTGTCAATGGAGATATAACGTTAGGAAATAACTCGATAATTGAACTGGTTTTGGCGGACAACAGCGCACTAAAAGGTGGCGATACGTTTACCGCGATTTTGTACGGAAGCAACAGCGGCGACGCCGGTTTTGCAGAAAATTTGCTTAGCATTGTTAGCTCGTACTCCTTTACGGATTTGCAGTACGTTCCATACGGCTCAGGTTACGCTATTACAGGTACTCTTGCCCCCACCGCTGTTCCTGAACCGTCAACGTGGGCGCTAATGATTCTTGGCGTGGTAGCTCTGTTCTTGCGTAGGCGAATTAGGAGTTAGGAATTAGGAGTGAGGAGCTAACGAAACAGTCATATTTTTCGGAGTGCGAGAGTGTAGCGAAAGTGAAACTCTCGTTTTTTTTATAAATCGAATCGCTCAAACCGGCGAGCGCAGCTCGCTACAGAAAATCAACTCTCTTGACGGCAAGCCGTCAAGGAATGCGGAAGCCTCCAAAAATCTTTGAACGTGCCACTCCTTCCGCCTCGCGGGATCGCGGCTGTATCAGCCGCCGAAGAAACCTCACGCAAAGTTCGCAAAGTCCGCAAAGTTATTTTTAAACCGCAAA
>JAZQDP010000523.1:0-48866 GCA_045546875.1 Thermoguttaceae bacterium
CTCTGGAAAAGTTGCTCGCTGAAGGGATTGGCGCTACCCTGCGCGTTTCCTTAACCGTCCCGGCAGACGAAAAAAATCTGGAAGTCGAGGCGGGACTTCAACTCCTTGAAGACGTTAAAGCCGGGCGGTTTACGCCGGAAAACGCCTGGGATCCAAACGGACTCAATATTATATCTTGCCCCAGCTGCGCGCGAGTGCAAAACAGCCGCTTTGTCGAATTGGCGCGAAAAATCCGGGAAGCGACCGCTTTTGCCGCTCAAAAAAAGTTTACAATAGCCGTTATGGGCTGCCGAGTCAACGGTCCCGGAGAATCTGACCATGCAGACTTGGGCGTCTGGTGCGGCGCTGAATGCGTCAATCTAAAGAAGAAAGGACAGCTGGTCGGCAGATTTTCCTACGATGAGATTGTGGACGTCATCGTCAACGAACTCAAAAGCGCAGAGCAGGAACCAAGATAATGGAAAGCGGTAAAATATAGCTACAAAAAGATACGCGCCACGGGTGTAAACCCGTAGTGTGAACATATTTACAAATTCGCCGTTATGCAAACTGACGTTAGTCAGAAGCAGTAGGGATTTACTACCGCCTACTCCCCTGACTCCAAAAGCCGGTTTAGAACTTTCTCAATAAACCAACCGCGATGCCGATCACAGCCGGGCATTGGGTCGAATCCTCAACATGGTTCAAACCCATTTTACGGTCGGCTTCAGCTCCCCATTTTAATAACGACACTTTTCCGGTTTTAGCGGTTGCCAGAATCGTCTGCCCTTCTCTGGCTGAAACGCCGGTGCGAACAACAATAACGTCCCCGGGTAAGACTTTGGATTCGCTTAACGAATCGTCCGTTACCGTAACAAACATATTAACGCCATCAATCGGAACAATTTGTTCCTCCGCAGCTGGCGTGTCGGTAACAGCGGGAGTGTATTTATTTTGTGAAATGGTCGCTCCGGTGCGAACAACGCTATCTGCCTTCGGATTGACGAGTTGGATTGAACGGGACAAGTTAGGCTGACGAGTAATCAAACCTTTTTTAATCAGCGCGCGCAAATGCCCGATAACGCCATTGGGGGAGTTGATTTTAACCTCATCTCCGATCTCTCGTACGGTTGGACCGTAACCCCTGGTTTTAATCGTCCGCTTGATAAACTCAAAGACTTCTCTCTGACGATCTGTCAAAATTTTTGACAATTTTCTTGGCATAATTTTCTCCAGCTTTTAGTTATGATGTTTTATAACACATGGATAATTAAAGGCAGCGAATCAAACCTGTCAATTGAAAGTTGAAGGTGAACGCAAACAATATGAATTATATACAGTTATATATAAATATATTGTATATAAATTTCTATAAGGAACAAATTTGCACTGATATTCACTTGTTAAAAGTCTGATAATAATAAAACGGACTTATTTGCAATCTATTGCAAAATTTATTATACTTTTTTAAAATATAAAAAAATTCAGGGCGGGTACACAAACAATTGGATAAAAAAACAAGAAAATGGACATTTTCTCAAATTGTTGCGCAACACGTCCTTTTAACAGGCGCCAACAACAAATAGATTCAATATCCAATGATTAGTATACTCCATCAAAAAAAATTACAAGGGGGTATAAGCTTTAACTTGCAGAAATTTTACAAAAGTGTGAAAACTTTATATGATATACGGTTTATTACGTATTCTCCAAAATTTGACAAGATATTTACACGACTGCGTTCGATTTTGCCCAAATTGTTACACCAGTTGAGTTAAGCGTTATTTTTGACTTTCTGCCAGTACGCATTTTCAAATTTCGATAGCAACCAAAAGACAGTCTTTGTCATATCTGAAATGCAACTAAAAATTGGACGCGCCTTATATGAGCAGACATCAAACCGTTAAAAAACGCAACCTAAATTTTCAACCCAGTGGCTAGAGGCTAATAGCCAGAAACTTCTCAGATATGGACCAACCGGAAGAAACAGACCGCAGATTTTACCTGTTTTACCACGGTATTTCGAGAACGTTGACTATACTTTGCGCCAAACGGTCAATGGCGGCTTGCTGTTCTGTGGCAGTCGATTGACCTGCTACCGGAATCATCGAGCCGGATCCCATAACGATAAAATCTTCTTTGTCTATCGAAACCTGAACAGAATTATTCACGGACAGCGTTTTTCTGTCAACCAATTCAACCTTGGCTTTTAAGTCCAAAACGTTTTGACGCGGACCGCCCCATTTGTCCTTAAAGTTGATGCCCTGTTTATAATCCACAATTTCAATATTGAGAATGGCGTCTGCGTAATTGTCTCTGGCGATTTTGTATGGCGTTCGGAGTTCAATTTCTTTTACGACAGCTTCTGTAATTCTTTCGCTTAGATGTGGGCGAAGAAGCGTCGATTTTACCATGGGAACATAAATCGTGCGGATATTGGTGTTATAAAGCGTTTGATTTCCAATTTGATACCCCGCGCAGCCAACAAGGGCGCTCAAAGATAAAAGCAACGTCAGAAACGCAACAACGCGGGTCATGAGTAAACAATAGGGGGTAATAGGCAATAGGCAGTAGGCAATAGTTTAATGCGGAATTGTGCCCAATTTAGCCGGGCGCATTTACTTGCCCCGGCTCGCCCATTTTAATCTTCTGGGAAGACGGTTTTTAGCCATTCAAAATGCTTAGCCGGTTCTGGAGGCAGATTCATGATTTTTTGCTGTTCGTTCTTCGCCTGAAGAGCCGCTTCCGTTCCAGGATAATCTTGCTGAACGTACCCGTAATACTGTCGGGCGGCGCCATAATATTTTTTATTCCGGTAATATTCGGCAATAGCCAGATCGCGCTGGGCTTTCTGTTCCACAAAATGCGCCTGAATCTCCTTGATTTCCGCTTTCATCTGAGCGTCCAGCTGCGGTCCGTAAAAGTTAATCAGATGGTTGGCAATCTTTTCTGCGTCTTCCAACGGCTTGGAATCGTAGTGCGTTCCAATATACATCTGCAATTTGCATTGAAGGTTAAGCAGGTACGCTCGAACGATATATTTTGAATTGGGATAATTTTCACAAAGCATATCGTACTGTTCAGACGCCTCGGTATACCTTCCGGCGCGGAAGTAGTTGTTTCCGCACGCCATAACGGCGGCATCGGAAAACGTGCCGTTTGCGTTTTGCAGCTGTACTGCCGTAAATGCCTTTTGTGCGTTTCCGTTCGTGTCAAATATGGGGCGCCTTTTATCCCAAAAGTTTGGTATGAAGGCATTGTAATGATGTTTGTCATACATATTTTCCCAATATCTGGCAATGGAGAATATTCGCGCTGCCATACGGTCGGCGTATCGTGAATTTTCGTATTCTTTTGAAATCTTGCCGTACATGGAATACGCTTTTCGATAATTGTTGTCAAAGAAATAGCACTCCGCCTGCATAAACATCGCGTCTTCTTTGAGAATGGAAAAGTCTTCCGTACACTTTTTTCGGCACGTTTCAAATCTTTTAGCCGCCTGAGCGTATTTTTTCTGTTCAAACAGCGCCAAGCCTTCTTTGAACTGCTCTTGAGCAACGTAAACGTCTGCCATGTTGCACGTCAGTCGGTTATAGGAATCAACAAAGACGTTGCCGATGTACGTGGAATCCGAACCGGAGCCGTCGCCATCGTTTTTCTGATCTTTAACAAGCGTATCGTACGACTGGTTAATCGTCTTTTGATCGACTTTTGGAGACGGGTTGGCGTTGATGTTGGCGGCGATAGAATCCCAGTCTTGCACTGTTCCACGTTCCTGGATGGTTGTACAGCCAGCAAGGAGCAAAACGCTTATTGCTGTTATCGCGTAAAGTCGGCAGAGTTGACTGCTAACGGTCATTCTATCTAAAATATCAGGTAAACATCTGGCTGTATCGCTGCATTTTCGGCGTCCAGCCAAGATTATGAGCTATGTATAAATCTGTTAAGCGCCGCAATTCTTTACGGTGATTATCCGCAACCGTGAACCGACGCCATAAATTGTGTTTCGGATCGGCAAAGTGCCGTCCAATATCCAAAACCGCATGCGACGCTTGTACAAGTTGAATTCTGTTTTGTTTGCAATTCGGACAAACGACGCCTCCGTCAATGCACCCAAACGCCCATCCCGATTCTCGGCGCAGACGTTTTTTTCCGCAGCATACGCATGCGTCCCATTGAGGAGCGATGCCGATAATTCGCAGCATCTGCCAGTTAAACCGGGTCAGCGTTCGCCACGTTTCTTTGCCGGAACCGAGATCCGCCAACGCCTGGTCGGTTAAATCAAACAGTTCTGCCGACGGGTCAAATTCTGCTGTGAACGAATCAATCAGTTCAACAATGTAGTACCCCGCAAACAGCGCGCCGGGATTGGTTCGGTCAACGCGAAACCAGCGTAAAAGGCTGGCTTGAGTCAGCAGTTGAAGCCCCTGATTTCGAACGTAATGCGTCGTTCTCAAGCGCGCCATATAATCCAAACCGTTATCGAACGGATTTTTTTCTCGACGCGACCCTTTTGCCAAAGCAGAAAACTTGCCAAATTCCCGCGTGTAAAGCGTTGCGATTTGGCTCGTGTTGCTAAATGGAATGCTGTTTAATACGATGCTTTCTGCATTTTTAACCGGCATAAGGTCTGTTACAAATTATCTTTATAATTATCAATCGTGAGCTTACACAATCTTGAATGTTCTGTCAAGACGATTTATTCTCATCTTGCAGAGCATAAATGTTTTTTTAGAACATTCCGCCCATTGTGAAGCTGAACACTTCTGTTTCGTCGTATTCGTTTTTCGACAGCGGGAAGGCAAAGTCCAACGCAATCGGGACTGACCCCATCCACGGAATTGTAATTCTCAGCCCTGCGCCCATCGAAACTCTATACGTATCTTTCCACGAACCGAAGTTGTTGTCTGAAGTTCCGGAATCGCAGAAGAACACGCCTTTAACCATGTCGTCTGCTGTAATGGGGAACATATATTCTGCACACGCCAACACCTGCGTATGACCGCCAACGACGACCCCCATATCGCGCAAGGTTGCTTTTCGATATCGGAACCCGCGGATGGTGGAAATACCGCCGGTAAAGTAGTGTTCGTAAATAGGCGTGTCAACGTCTGTCCAGTCTACGGACGCTTTGAGGGATAAAACGTGACGACCTGAACCGTCTGGACGTTCAAACAACGTTGTAAACTTTTTGACGTTAAACGAGGCGCGAGGATAAACGTAAGACCCGAAAACCTGTTCCAGTTCTGCCGCCATATACCAACCTTCAGTCGCCATATAGGGGCTGTCGCGTTTATCGTAAACCAGTCGGGCGGAAACGCCGTACAGCGCGTTAGAGCCTAACGCTTCTGCCAGCTCGGGAGGCGTTGGGGTAATCGGGTGATACAAATGAATGTTATACGCACGCATGGATAAATACCCGACCAAATCTTTATGGAAATGATAACCCAGGCTGGTTTGACCGCCTAATCGTTTTTCATACCATTCGTCATAGAATCGTTCATAATAAACGCCGCTAATGTCCCAGGAAACGTTGGTGTTGAACAGGTACGGCTCGCCAAAGCTGATGCTGTATCGCTGAACGTTTGTACCGGGCGACGCCTCCATTCGGAAATGCTGACCGCGACCGCGGAACGCAACGCCGTTTGTCCAGTCTCTCCAGGAACGAGGCCAACGCGACCAGTCAAAGTTTTGTTCTTCAATAACGACAGACCCTAACAGACCGGATTCGCTGCTGATGCCAAGCGAGAACATCATTCGACCCGTGCGGGTTTCTTCCAGCGTCGCGGCAATCGGAATTGTATTCGGTCCGTCAATGGGCTGCAAATACGAGTAGTTGGTAAAATCCTGTTCGTAATTTTGCACCGCCGGGTATGAGGTTGCCGTCTGCCCTGTTGGGCTGTTAGGCGCAGGTATTCCCGGCAGAATAGGAGCTGCACTTTGCCCAACCGCCCCGGAGTACGGCGCCAACTGCGGCTCTGTCGGAGGAACGCCAACGCCGGACGAATCCGGGCTGTAGGTTCCTGCAACGTTATTGTTGGCGGGCGTCCACGTATTATAAGCCGGCGCAGGAGCGTTCTGGACGCTATACGACGGCGTAGCGGAATTATATGGATTATAGGGCGCAGGAGCGTTATAAGCCGGCGCAGGCGAACTGGAAGACGCAATCGCCTGATTTACTTCCGCTCGCGTTGACGGCGCTGACGGTGCGCCAAAGGGGTCGAATCCGTACGGGTTTTGGTTGCCGGACTGACCTAAAAATTGTGCGCGACCGCGGTTTTCCGCATCTTTTTGAGCGTATTCCTGCTGAACCGTATTGTTGTTATATTCTTCAAACGATTCTGAATATAGCGACGAATCGGAGTTTAAATACGAAACGTCGTTGTCGTTTGTTTCTGCTTTAATTGCTCTGGACGCGCCGTCGCTGGAATTCATCTCAACGTTTTGCCATTCAACGTTCTGTTCGTTCTTGTTCCAAACGCCGTAGTAGTTGACGTCAACGGTTTTTTGATTTGAATTATTAGCCGCCTGCGATGGGGTAAATCGCGCAACGTGCCGATATTCGCCGCCTTGACTTTGACCTCTGAAAGAGCTGGAATTTTCCGGTCGAGTAACCGGTTCCGCCGTTCTGGCTCCGTCGCGTTTTTCCATGTCCTTAATTTCGGGCGGAGAATAAACGATTGCTGGCGCCGAGCCTTTTTGCGGGTCGTTTGCAAACAGCTGGGACGCTTTAAGACGTCGTTCCGAGGCGTGGATTTTGTTCGTGTCCATAATGTCGCCCGGCTTGACGGTCATTCGGTTAAGAACCGTGTCGATCTGCGTTTGCGGGTAATCGCCGGCAATGAGGACGTTAACTCTGCCAACGCGGTACACGTCTCCTTCTTTGATGCTCAAAACGATGTCGCACTGACCGGGCGTTTCGAGATAACGGATGTCAGGATTGACGTCGGCAAAAACGCGGCCGATGGTTCCGTAACGACCTTGAACGCGACGAACGCCGCGCGTAAGTTTCGGTTTGCTGAGGTAATCGCCCTTTTTGATTTCCATCAATTCTGTCAACTGATCCGGCGTGAAACTGTTCGCCCCGGCAATGACAATGTCGCGAATCTTGTACCGTTCGCCCTCATGAATATAAAATATAACGTCCGCCCATTTTTCCGTGGAGTTGAATTTTACCTCGCGGCCAATGCGAACGTCCAAAAATCCCAGATTTTTATAATATTCTTCAAGCGTTTTAATATCCGCTTCAAGTTTTTCGTAATCCAACTCTCCGGCAAAAATCCACAAGAATCCGTGTTTAGACTGCACCTGCGTTCGCAGACGGGCGTCTGAAACAATCGTATTGCCTTCAAAACTGGTCCAATGCACTTTTTGTTTAGGCCCTTCGTTGATCTGGAAAATAATCCCGGGATCAGACAGACGCAAGCCCTGCACAATCGTAACCGACGCGCGGGCAAAACCTTTGGTTCGATAAAACGATTCAAGCCGTTGGCGGGCGGATTCCACCTCTGACGGGTCAACGGCGCCGCCGACTCGAAGCAACGCCTCTTTTTCAAGCGTCGCTTTACGAATCTTTTCGTTGCCAACGTAACGAATGTACTGTATCGTATGACGTTCAATAACCCGGAATTTGACTTCCAGAGTTACGTTTTGACCGCTTTGAACCTCTTTGAACAGCGTTTCAACGTTGACAAACATTCGGCTGTAAATCAATCGACGAACGTCGTCTTCAAGGATTTTTTTGCTAAACGGTCTGCCAGGGCGCGTTCGTAAATATGGAACAATTTTTTCAAACGGATATTGCTTGTTTCCCTCGATTTTCACGTCGGAAATCATTTGTCCTTCGTGCATAACCGCGCTGTTTTGCGAACTGGGAGCAATCGGGTTAGTCGGAAACAGAGGCGGGCTTGGCAGCGACATTCCTGGGTCGCTTGATTGCGGTAGAGCAATTTGCCCCAGAGCCGTTGGATCCGTTTGCAAAGATTTGTCCGGCAAGATTCCTGATGGGTATTGCGGTTCTGGAAGCGCCGGTTCGTCTGGAATTGGCAGCGCCTCTTCCTGAGTCGTTTGACCTAAAGAACCTACCGTTCCGTCTGGACGCATGTATTGCTGTCCATAAAGAACGCCGCTAAACGCTAATATTATAACGACAAGCGCCGTAAAACAGAGGCTGCCGCGCTTCAGCGCGACGGGCTTCTCGTCTTGCGTTTCTCGCAATTTGCAACAGGATTGTATATTCATCGTAAACATATTAGGTTTTGTTCGTAAAATTATTCGAAACCTTTTTAGGTTCTTAGTTGAATACACAATTTTTAAAATTTAAGCAAGAGCAATTTTTTTTCAGAATGAGCGCTTAGGGTGCGTGCGAGAAACGAGCGGAAAATGGAAGGCGGTAATGGAGTTCGCAAAGTGAACGGCATTACGCTTAGACGAAGGCGAGCCGGGAACGTTAGTTCCCGGGTAGATTGCCGATAGCGCTTGGTTCAGCCCGGTTCGCGGGCGTTCCGACCGCATTGACGCCGTAGGCGACAAAAAAGAAAGCGGCGCCAAGGCGCCGCACTCCGGCATTGTTATAAATTTATAATTTCATTATGGTTTCCGGGCGGCTCTACGCCCCCCGGATCGCCTGGAGCTTTTTTCCGAATTAAAAAACTCCTCCCTCCTAGCTCCTAACTCGCTTCCGCATGTACGCCAGCCCAGCAGCGCCAAGAACCAACAGCGCCCACGTGGACGGTTCCGGAACGGCATTGGGATCGATATAAAGCTGGACTGTATTGCCATTAATAACAGACAAATTCAAATAATACGGAAGTCCGCCGTCAATGAGATTCGTCCAGTACGATTCATTTAGTTGGTCGTCCGTAAACGTTCCAACGGATTGAGCGATAATGTCGTACGTCGCGCCGGGAAGAAGCGCTTCCATTGACAATTCAATTATGGAACCATTCTCAAAATCAAAAGATTCAGCAATAAGTTTATCCATGCCGGTTTCGTCCTGTTCCAATAACAGCGTACCGCCTTCTTCCAGCTTAAACGCGCCCTCTATAATCGCTTCGCCAACAGAATTGCCGGGCGAAAAGACGGTGTTGTTACAAACAACCATATCGCCTTTGTACTCGCCTTTGAAGTCCAGCTCGCCAGCTTCAACCGTGAAAACATCCGCCTGGAACATATCGTCGGTTGCGTAAATCTTCAGCGTACCAGCTCCGGTCTTGAGAACGTTTCCGCCAGAGACGGTTGTATTGGCAGCCGTGAAGTCCAACCGGGCTTCGCCTTCGGCAACGTTATATTCTAAAGTTGCGCCGTCAGCAACGGTAATTGAACTGTTTGCTTTGACCGCGTCGCCAGTCAGAGCAAGCGTTCCTTCGGTAACGGTCGTGGCGCCGGAATACGTGTTGTCGCCGGAAAGCGTCAGCGTACCCTCGCCGATCTTTTCCAGTCCGCCTTCGCCGGAAACGACGCCGGAAAGAGTCAGGGTTCTTTCTCCGCCGATTTCAAACGAACCGTTCGCGTTGAGAATTACCGGATTGGCAAACGTTGCCGTCTGCTCGTCGCCATCAGTAAACTTGACGCCCTGCTTGCTCGTTCCGTTAATCGTCCAATTCTCTGCAGAAATATCAGGTGAATTAACGAAATAATTCGGTTCCTGGTAAAAGGCGATTTCCGCTACGCCGAGTCGGTCGCCGCCGTTGTTATCAAAGCGACCGAAGCCATTATCCAGCAGCGTCAATCGAACCTTGTCAAAGAGATAATTATTTCCCAGCGAAAATGTAGCATACTGACTGGCGCTTATTGTTTGATCAATTCGGAATTCGTCCGCATAAATCACTTGTCCGTCGTCAATCAGTTCCAAAATAAAATCCGTTAGCTGTAATCTTCCAAAATCATACCCCCAGATGGAAAAACTGTCATACATGCCCTTCGGCAAAGATAAATCAATTGTAGGGGTGAAACCTTTATCAAAGTAATCCGTGCCATTGCCCATGGATTTAGTGTACCAAGAGCCTCCTTGACTTGTTCCAGAGCCATCAAATAGATAACTTAGAGACCGTTCAGATGCAACTTCTGCCCCTTTGGTAACAAACGACCCGGCGGTTGGTCGAACAATATTGTCCGCATGCATTGGCGTATTGTACTTGTCAGGCGTTATCGGTAAATCAAGTTCCAGATTGGCGAAATAGACGTCTCCAACGCCAATTCTATCTCCACCTCCGGGAGCGATGCCCCGAAAGTTGCTCGTTACGGTCATTTTAATGGACTTAACCCCTTCAACTTCGGGGAATGTAAAAGCGTTTTGAATGCCGTAATTGCAATCGACCATTGCCAATTTATACTTGGATTCGTCCGCTACGGAAATCTTCGCCCCAGCATTGTCAAAGAATTCCAACTGGAAATTCTTGAGTGAATTGCCGTTAGAGGAGTAAGTCTGAACAAAAACTTCAGAGACTGTTTGAGGGTTGTCAAAGTTAAACGTGAATACAGGATTTTTATGAGTTCCGTTAAAATAACCCTTGGACGTATCGGCATTTTTTGAACACCATTGTGAAATTCCGTTGAGATCATAGAGATTGCTCACCGGATAGCCATTAAGCGTAGGAACCTCAGATTCATTTACGGTTGCTGATGTTGGATGCAGCAAAACAGGAACTACGTTAAATGAAATATCGCCAACGCCAACGCGGTCGCCAGCATAATTATCTGTCAAAGTAAATTTAGCGTATCGGGCTTGAACTGAAGAGTTAAGATTCAATGTTGTTGAACCGCTGCTGGCAATGTCTGAAAACTGCTGAGTATAAACAGGCGTACTGGAAAGAGCAGGGGTGTCGTAAAACTCAACCTTAAAGGATTTCACGCTGTTTTTAGCTACGCTGTACGGGGAAAAGTTGATAGAATTAATCGTATGAACAACGCCCAAGTCGCAAAGCACGATCGGGCTATAGTCGATACCATTATCTGTAAACTTGTATGCGTTGTTGCCATTGTTCTGCTGGGAACACCATTGAGACGACGAGTTGCCAATACTGAAGTTGGCGTTACTGTAGTAATTGTTGTACGAAGCGCCATTCAAAGCGTTAACGCGAACTGCGTAAATCAACTCCGCCTGCGCCAGCGATGCGGCGCTAACCAAAGCCAAAAGGCTCAAAGTAATCAATTGAAATGTTTTCATGATTGTTATTTATGTAAACAGATTTACTCTACGATATACCATATTGGTATATTTTAAAACAATATCGATACTTCTATATTTTAACATAAATTTTCGAAAACGTCAAGAAAAAATAAAAAAATTTTAAAAATAAAAGAACGGTTCTTCTGGTAAGCTGGGATATAGACGCGGTCTGTGGAGAAAAGAGGATTGGAAGCAGTAATGGCGTGAGCGTTGCGAACGGAGTTACGCTTAGGCGAGCCGGGAACGTTAGTTGCCGGGTATATTGCTGATAGCGCTTGGTTCCGCCCGCATTGGCGACGTAGACGACAAAAAAGAGTGCGGCGTCAAGGCGCCGCACTCCGACATTGTTATAAATTTGTAATTTCGTTACGATTTCCGGGCGGCTCTGCGCACCCCGGCTCGCCCGGAGCTTATTAATTCCGAATTAAAAAACTCCTAACTCCTAACTCTTTTCCGCACATAGAGTAAACCAACAACGCCGAGAACCAGCAGCGCCCACGTTGACGGTTCCGGAACGGCGTTGGGGTCGTAAACGCCCTGAATAGAATAAACGTTGCCGGATTTCGTAACCGACAAATCGTAGAACGGCCAGCTCGCGACTAAAGCGTTAAAAATCGCGTCCGTATAATCGCTGTCAGCGCTTCCAGCTTGAATCAGAGCTTCAAAAGCGTCGCCGGTCGTAAAAGCGCCCATGTCAGCCAGTTCAAGATAAATAATCGCGTCGTCTGCGATTGTAAAGTTGCCGCTGACAACCAGCTTGTCGTTGTCGTCAGGCGTTTGTCCGCCGATTTCCATCAACAGCGTTGACCCGGGATTGAGTTCAAAATCGCCGTCAATAGTCAGCGTATCAATGGAATTGCCCGGCGAGAACGTCGCGGTGGTATACACGCCTTCTTCAAGTTCTTCTCCAATTTCCAAAGAACCTTTGAAATACGTTTTCATATCCAAACGACCAGAGGAAACAACAAAGCTATGAGCGTCAACGGCGCCCTCAGCGGCGTCAATTTTCAGCGTCCCTTCGCCGGTTTTAATTACTTTCCCACCGCTGACAATAGCGTTGTCAGCTGTGATTGTTGTTTTTTCCGTCTGACCGTTTGGAATATTATATTCCAGCGTTCCATTCATATCAACAGTTATTGGTCCGCTATTTTGCACCGCGTCGCCGGTCAGTTCGAGAGTTCCCTCGGTAACGGTCGTTTCGCCGGTATACGTATTAGCTCCGGAAAGCGTCAGAGTACCCGCGCCGGTCTTTTCAAATCCTTTATTGCCGGAAATAGAGCCGGAAAGAAGCAGCGTCTTTTCCTCGGCGATTTCAATCGTACCATCAGCGTTGAGAACTATCGAATTCTCAAACGTTGCTGTCTGATCGTCACTTTCAACAAACCGAACGCCTTTCTTTGTCGTACCGTCAATAGTCCAACTGTCAGCAGAAATATCCGGCGAGTTGGCAAAATAATACGGTTCCTGATAAAAGGCGATTTCCGTAAACCCGACGCGGTCGCCGCCGGAACCGCCGTAAATATTATATCCATTATCCAGAGCCGTCAGAACAGCTTTTTGAAAGACATAATTTTGTCCGAAGGAGAAGGTTGCGTAATGTGATTTATCAATATGGTTCTCAATTAAATACTCGTCTGCATAAACCAACTTACCATTACTGTCATAGAGTTCTAAAGTAAAATCTGACATCAGATTCCCCTTTGTATTATATCCCCAAATAGAAAAGCTGTCGTACGCAGCCTCTGATGGCATTGTGAACTCTATAACAGGCGTATAACCAACAGTATAATAATCAGGAATAACGTTATTTCCAACTTTTGTATCAATCGTGTACCATTCATTTCCTCCAGGGGCGCTCGCTGTACCGTCATATAAATAACTCAAATCGCGAGCAGAGGCTCTTTCCGATGCGGGAGTAAGAAATTGCGCTGATGTTGGACGAACAATAATGTTATCATTGAGCAATGGAGCGTTATACTTAACAGGCGTAGTCGGAGCTTCAGGCTCTGGCGTATTAGTGAAAAACACTTCTGACAAGCCTACTCGGTCGCCACCGTTGCCGGTTCCTCTGAAGTTGCCAGTAAGGGTCATTTCAACTTTAGACACATTTTCAACGGTTGGGAACCAAAAATCATCTCGATTCGTATTCGTATAATGCGTCATGGTAAAGCTGTATTTGGAAGGGTCGTCAACTGATATTTTGGTTCCGCTGGCGTCATAGAAATCCAAATTAAAGTTTTTAATCGAGTTGCCGGAAACGTTATAGCCATTTACTCCAATGCCTGTAAACGTCTGAGCAGAGTCAAATGTAAAAATAAATACCGGGTTTGGGAGCGAACCGCCAAAATAACCTTTATCGGTATCTGCCTCATTGGTTACCCATTGAGTAGAAGTATTGTTGTCAAACAGATATTCAACAGAATAATTAGGGAGGGTTGCCACATTAACAGAACGAGTTTCTGGTCTTATCCTTTCGACGTCAAACATAACGTTTCCAACGCCATAGCGGTTATCCCCATGATTCTCTGTCATGGTAAATTTGACAAATCTGGCATTTGTTGGAGCGCTGAGAGTCAAAATCGCGCCGTTTTTAGAAATATTGGTAAAAGTCTGCGAATAGACAGGCGTTCCTGAAAGAGCAGGCGAATCGTAAAAATCCACCGTCATGGTCTTAATATTATTTCCCGCTGAACTATATGCAGAAGTAGTAATACTGTTAATCGTTTGAACAGCGCCCAAATCGCAAAGCATAATAGGAACCGTATCGGGTGTAACTGTATATGGTTTTGTGTCATTAGTAGTTTCTGTAACCCATTGACCTGATGTACTACTGAAATTATAATTGCTGTATGTATCGTTGTTTTCACGGTAATTATAAGTTCCGGCTGCGTTCAAAGCGTTAACGCGAACCGCATAAATCAAATCCGCCTGCGCCAGCGAAGCGGCGCTTACCAAAGCCAAAAGGCTCAAAATAATTGTTTGATACGTTTTCATAATTGTTATTTTACGGAAACAGGTTTAATCAATTTATCTGCTATTGATATATTACTACAATATCGGTACTTCTATATTTTAACATAAATTTTCGAAAACGTCAACAAAGCTTCAAAAATATTATTAAAAAAAGCTGTTTATTTGTATAATAATTATGGTTATATTGAAAATATTGGCAAATAAAAAAACAACGGGGAACTTTCGTTCCCCGCCGCGTGTTTTTATCTATTTTACCGTTTAGGCGCTGTTATTTGAGCAGTTCCTGGATTGAGGACGCCAAACCGGCGATGCCCTGAATCTGGCTCGGAATGATGATCTTGGTCGCCTGACCGTCCGCCGCCTTCTGGAAGGCTTCCAGGCTCTTGAGGGTAATAACCTTGTCAGAGGGGTTGGATTCGTTGAGCAACCGGATACCGTCTGCCAACGCCTGCTGAACGAGCAGAATCGCCTGAGCCTGACCTTCAGCTTCGCGAATTTCTTTTTCTCTCTGGGCTTCAGCCTGAAGAATCATGGTTTGCTTTTCGGCTTCCGCGTTAAGAATTCTCGCCTGCTTTTCGCCTTCGGCAACAAGGATGTCGCTCTTCTTTTTACCTTCAGCCTGAAGAATGGCTTCACGTCGTTCTCGTTCGGCTCTCATCTGCTTTTCCATCGCTTCGCGAATCTGCTTTGGCGGCTCGATGTTTTTCAGTTCAACGCGGTTGACTTTGATGCCCCATCGGTCGGTGGCGCGGTCAAGCGTTTCTGTAATTTTGGTGTTGATAACGTCTCGGGAAGTGAGCGTCTGGTCGAGTTCCATTTCGCCGATGATGTTACGCAGCGTTGTCGCGGACAGGTTTTCAATCGCCTTGTACGGATTTTCAACGCCGTAGGTGTACAGCTTGGAATCTGTTACGACGCAGAAAACAACGGTGTCAATTAAAATGGTAACGTTGTCTTTGGTAATAACCGGCTGAGGTTTGAAATCAAAGACCTGTTCCTTGATGGACACCTTCTTGGCAATCTGATCGATAAACGGAATCAGGATGTGAAGCCCGGCTTTCCAGGTAGCGCGGTATGTGCCAAGGCGTTCAATAACGAACTCGCTTGCCTGCGGAACAATGCGGACGCAGTAAAGGATCCCGATAATCATTATTCCCAAAACAAGACCCAATACGGTATAAAGTAGACTTGGAACCATACGAAAATCTCCTTTTGTAACAAAAAGTCAAAAAAACAGTTATTGTTTTATAAAAAACACCTAAAACAGCATTAAAGCGCCAATTTTACAGACTCTATTTAGGTCTGACATGCACCGTAACGCCCTCAATTTTCTCTACGACCACAATCGTGTTAGCCGGAATGTTAGAGCCGGTAACGGAGTATGCCGACCATGATTGCCCGTCAACCAAAACGCGCCCCGTCCTGGTAATGACGTTCAGCTCGGATTCTGTAATACCTTCTTTTCCAACTAAACTGTCGGTATTGGTTGGTTCATAGTTTTTGTTGCGTTTTCTGACAAACGGAATCATAAAAATTCCGAGGATGCCAGACGTTAAAACAAAGATAGCAAACTGCCACAGAAAGGGAACGTTAAAATATGCGGCTGTAAACGCGGCGATACCGCCAATGGCAAACCACATGGATACCAATGCCAATGTGCTAAGTTCGACGATTGCCGCCAGCAAAGCGACAGATCCCCAAAGAATCATCTGCATTTGAATCTCTGTCAATTCCCACAGACTAAAATCTCCCATTATAATATTCTCCTTCTATTAACTAACAGGTGAATTTAACATATTTAACCCTTCTGTCTATATTATACGATTTTGGCGCTAAAAACTAACGGGAAAATATGATTTTCTTGAAAATTTTTGAAAAATTTAAAATTTTTTTCAAATCGTAAAGATCTGGACAAAAATTTCTTTTATGTATATAATAAATATTAGAGGGATATTCCGGTGAGTTGACGCTCTGTTGCCGGATAAGCCTTTTTTAACCGACGGGAGATGATTTATGAATATTTATTCCGGCATATCTTGGGGAATAGCGATTTTAGCTTTTCTGACTTCTGTGGGGTTGTTTATATTTTCAACGCCTGCTAACGGCGGGATAGTTCTTGCGCTTGCTATTTTACTGCTCGGAATCGCTCTCCGAAACGTTTCTTTTTTATCCGGAACGTTTTATACGTTTATTATTTTAAGCTGCGTTGCTGCCGGTTTGTCCAAACCCGACTGGTTTTCGACAATTGATTTATCTTATTTCGGATTCTCTTCCAAGACAATCAAAAGTACAGGATTAATCACGCCATTACTGCAAATAATAATGTTTGGCATGGGGACGCAACTGACGCTTCGCGATTTTCAAGCTGTCGCATTTCAACCGAAAGGCGTTGCAATCGGCTTGGGACTGCAATTTATGGTGATGCCGATCAGCGGCTTTGCGCTGGCGTCTTTGTGCAGTTTGCTTTCTGATCAATACGGGCTTAATCCCGAAATTTTGGCAGGAATCATTCTTGTCGGCTGCTCTCCGAGCGGCGTGGCGTCAAACGTTATGTCCTTTTTAGCAAAAGCGAACGTGGCGCTGTCGGTAACGCTTTCTTCCTGTGCGACGCTGGCAGCTCCGTTTTTGACGCCGTTATTTATGGAAATTTTTGCCAGTCAATATATAAACGTTCATGCCGTTCAAATGATGGCAAGCTTGCTCGGTATTGTTATCTATCCAATCATGGCGGGGCTGTTGTTCAAAAGCGTTCAGACGCATGGGTTGTTCCAGCGACGGTCTGTACTCATTCAGGCTGTTGTTTATACGTTAATAATTCTGATACTTCATTTCCTGTTTATGTTGGCAGAGTTATACACGACTTCAACTGCCTTCAAGACGGCGTTCATTACAATATGCCTGTGTATAATCGCTCCAGCCTTGACCGCCGCCATACTCAGACCGATTTTGGTTGGACGAGAAAAGAAGCTGGAAAGCTTTTTGGCGTTTATATCTTCCCTTGCGGTTGGAATGGTAATTTTATCAACCGTTGCGGTAGGACATAAAGCGTTAATGGCTGTCGGAGGAATACTTTTGTTAGTTTGCCTGGCGCATAACTTGCTGGGATACTTCATCGGGTACATAATGGCTCGATTGTGCAAATTGTCGAAAAAGGATTGCCGAACCATTTCTATTGAAGTTGGAATTCAAAACAGCGGCTTGGCAACCTCGATTGCCAACGACATGGGGAAAGTTGCCACGCTCGGCTTGGCGCCGACGATCTTCGGCTGTTTTATGAACACAACCGGGTCAATACTGGCTGCCATTTGGCGCAACATTCCTTGCGAAGAGCCTCGATATAAACAAAACCCAAAAAACACAGAGAATACAACCGATTGATCCAAAAATCGCTTAATTTTTACTGGAAAACTATCATTTACTCCCCCCCCATTGAAAATTTGCAATAATATGCGATATTTATATCAGTTGTATCGGTTAATTTAATTATTAAATTATATTAATTAAAATTCCGATATAGAATAAATAAGCTGTTATTAAGAATAATAACAACTTAGAATATTTGTTCCCGGAACGTTAATTTTAACCATTTGGATTTTGCGTTTATCGTTTTCTTTACAGACGACTATATTCGCTTTCCGTTAATTTGCTGGCAAACTTATGGGTGCATCCTTTCGGAACCGTTTCGCTTTGACGCTTTCGCTCCTGGCTGTAGCCGTATTGTATCCATATAGCGGAATCAAAGCGCAAATAGAATCGGACGCGGTTGTTCCTTTTACAGAAGAAGAAGAATCAACATATTCTACAGGCAACGATTCCGCTGACGCCGCGGAACAACCCAAGCCTTCCAACATGGATTTCGTGCCCGCAGCAACAATTCGGGATTTGAACACGTCCTCTAATCATTTTCGTATATTGCCATTTCGACAAAAAGACGCTTCTCGAAAGTCTAATGTAAATACGCTCGTTCAGCCGCCAGCATTTATTCGCGACGTTAATATTTCATCAAGTTACTCTTCCCTTCTTCCGGAAAATTACCTGTATCATATTGCCTCAACCCACAACTGGGGGCGTTTTCCAGAAGGTTCGTGGAAGCGTGTTCGAATCATTCGCGGGGATATTTCCTCCGGCGTCGTCAAAAAGCACGGAGCGTGGCAATCTTCGATGGATTATACTGTTACGTTATCCAAAGTTTTGCCTGAACAGTACACCCTTACAACAGAAACGACGCCAAGCAGGTCTGTACGAAAGTTTGCCGCCCCTACAACGACGGATTCAAATTACTGGGACGACAGCGCGAAATTAAAGCCTGTTTCCTTCAAGTCTCAAGACGACCTGGAATTGGAAATTGAAGGCGTTTCGTACCCCTGCTCCTGGGAACAAATCATTTTTGAGAATAACGAAAAGCGGGTTGAAATTAAAACATGGCGCAGCGATTTTGCCGCTCATTTGCCGCAAATTTTGCGACAGGAACGAAAGGTGTATATTAAAACGCCAGAAAAGAAAGAACTGCTTGCCGTTAGTTCCCTTTATAAACTTTCACCAACGTCAATACCATATTCCGTAATGGGAAAAGTTCATTATGTTTGGCAAGCCGAACAGACAGAAGAATCTTCTCAAGGTAAAACCGTTACTGTTTCTTTAATCAGCTTGAACGTTCCCGGAGAAGTTATATCGTTCGAAAAGCGTTTATACTCGCCTCAAGGAACGTTGATCGGTCAGACAATTGGTCAAATGGTAGACTATGGTCTAAAATGCTCGAAAAACAGAGCTTCTCGCGCTTTGTTTAACCTCCGTTCCTGGCGCCGTTCCGTTCCGCTGCCAACCATGCCGGAAGAATAAACCGGAGCTATACTGCCGGGCGGTTACGCATCCCGGCTCGTCAAAATCCGCGTACGGACTGACTTGCGCCATACGCTGCCTGGCGCTCAATTTCCGAATGCGCCTATTTTTTAATGACTTCTACATAGTACGCCCCGGTTGAAATTCGAGAGGCGCCGTCAATGATCCAGGTTTGAAGCTTGTATTTTCCCTTTTTTAAGGTTAATGTAACAGAGCCGTACTGTTCAGTTCCCGACAAACGAACGTTCCCGTCTTCTTTTCCGATTTGCACTCTTGCAACACCCGCCTTCAACGGCGCGTGTTTTGTATTAAACGGTCGATTTGACAGCCGGAATTCATAAACGCCGGACTGCGGAACTTCGACAAGCCAATATCCGTTTCCCTTTTTTCCGAGGGCAATATCCCGCTGCGTCAACGGCGGGTTATTTGAACCGCGCCAATCGTAACACGTTAATTCTACAGGCGCTCCGTTCGGCTGCAACAACGGAATGGTGCAATCCATATCAGGTTCATAATACGGTTTGACGTCGTTATACCATTGTTTGTAGATGGCAGCCAGGACGTTTTTGTTGCCGGGTTTGTCAAATTCTCGAGGGTGTTCCTGAAGCGGGTCGTCTTCGAGATTGTACAACCTCGCGCCGTCAATAAGACGCCATTGATCGTGCATGACAACCGACCCAGAGCTTTCCACAGGGAATTCGCCTCGATGAACGTTCACAACCACTTTTCTGTGCGGCATCGATTCTCCGCCGGTTGTAAAGCCGGAAACCAAACTCATTCCGTCCAAACGCTGTTCGTCATACGGCTCGACGTTTGCCAGTTCCAGAATCGTTGGGGCAATGTCAGCGCAATAACAAATTCTTTGAAAGCCGATATCCTCTTTAAATAATTTTGGCAGCCTCATCCAAAATATTGTCCGATGACCGCCCTCGAGCAACTCACCGGTTCTGCCGTTGTATTTGCCGGCAATATTACCTCCGATTCCTCCGCTGGTTGAGGTAAAAATCAAAACGGTGTTGTCAACCAAATTTGCGCTTTTAAGGTATTTTGTCAATCTTCCCAAGGCAAGATCGACCATTGCCAGCTGAGCGTAAAACGCCGCTTGACGTTCCGGGATGCCGCGCTTTTTGAACGCTTCAAGAATTCTGGAATCCGGCTCGTACGGAATTCCCGCTTCGTTGGGAGCAATTACAACAAAGAAAGGATCATTCCTGTTTTTATCGATAAATTTAATCGCGGTGTCAAAGATGACGTCTACCATATAGCCCTTGAGGTGGACAACCTTGCCGTTAAAACGCAGATTTGGATTTACCGACGAGTTCCCCCACAGATCGCCCGGCTGACCGATGCCGCCTGCCCCTGTCGTCAGCGTCGCGGCAAAGCCTCGATCCTGCGCTCGGTACGGATAGCAATCCCCAAAGGGCCATCGACCAAAAAAGCCGGTTTTATACCCTGCTTTTAGCAGCATTTGAGAAACCAGCAGGTCTTCTTTTCTGGGGTACTGCAACCCGCCATAATTTCGCCGAACGCCTGTTTTTTCAGCTATTCTTCCTGTTAAAGCCGACGCCCACGTTGGCGCACTGATGGGATAAGAGTGGTAATTCTCCGCTCGCTGAGACTGATGAAAAAGCGCGTCAATATTGGGCGTAACAGCCAGACGATTGCCATAGCACGCCAAATCGCCTGACCCGACGTCGTTTACAACAACCATAACAACGTTATGACGCTGTAACACGGGCTGTTTTCCCTGAACGGAAGACAAAAGAAACAACGTTATCAGCAGCGCAATAGGGGCAAATCGGTTCATAATGGCGTTAAACTGGTTTGAATGGTAAAATAGCCTATTCCTCAACTTGTTTTTTGGAATCTTTGAATGCTGGAAGTTTTCGAAGTTCGTTGAGGTTTTCCACGATTTTCTGTCGCACTAACGTCATAAGTTCTTCTGAACTGAGAGAGGTTACCGTCTCAACCGGGATCGGGTCGCTATACCGAATCGCTATTTTTCGGAACAAGTGCATTTTACCGTGTTCGTGTCGAGGCATCGCGTCGTACGCCCCCTCAATTGCCGCTGGAACAATCGGCGATTTGGTCTTTTGTGCAAGCATAATCAACCCTGGCATAAAATCCTGCAACTCTCCGTCGGGAGATCGGGACCCTTCAGGGAATAGAGCGACGCATTCCTCGTTTTTCAGCCGACGCAGAGCTTCTTTTATTCCGTTTACGGGCTTTTCCCGATTCACTGGAAAAGAGTTCAACGCTCGAAAGAGCCAACCCAGGAACGGGTGCGAAAACAAAGATTCTTTTGCCATAAAACCGACTTCTCGACGCGGTCCGCCCCCGACAAACGGCGGATCCAAATAGCTCTGATGGTTGCAAACGATTATCAACCTGCCTGTTTCTGGCACTTTTTTCCAGTCATAGAATTTTCCGCGAAAACAAATGTAAAAAAACCACAGGGCAACGCGGCGAGACGTATAGTATACTATACGATCCAATAAGGGACGTGTCATAACAAAAAACTGTCAATTAAAAAAAACGGTTAGCGGTTAGCGGAAAGGATATAAATCTCTTCGTCTGCTAACTGCTAACCGCCGTGTAATGCGAAATCAATGAATGTACGTAACGACTTAGTCTTCAACAGAAATTGCTTCTGATGGGCAAGCGTCTACGCAAGCGCCGCAACCAGCGCAGGTATCAGCGTCAACAACGGCAACGTCGCCGTCCAATTTAATTGCTCCAACCGGGCAAGTGTCAACGCAAGATCCACATCCAACGCACTTTTCGCTATCAACTTTAGCTGCCATGATTTAACTCCTGAACTCCTAAAATGAAACAAATGGTTTTTACCGGAAACCGTTTCCGATGTATAAACATTTGAACAGTGTACCAACCATTCAAATACTACTCTAACATTTTTTGAATCTCTGATTTGATGCGCGTTTCTATCATGCCTTTCATCATCGACAACAAAGCTGGCAACGTAATTGTTGCTTTGACGTCTCCGCCTGTGGCGTCGCGCTCAACGATTTCAAATTGACCAGTTATATCCATACCCATAATCCGGGCATCAAGTAAACCGCCGTTATCTTGCCAGGTAATTTCCCAGCAATTTTCGTATTCCGGATACTGCTCATGCGCTTTCTGTTCCATCTTTTTCATTTGGTCGAAAGCATCCTGTTTCGTACCCTTGTATTCAAAACTTAACGCAATATCGGACATTTTGCTTTTTCAGTAAAAAGGGGATACGTTAATAATAAAAAAATTGTTGTTCCCAACAATCTTATAATACTTATTATAATCAATTTTTGTTCGTTTTACAAGAGGGATTTCCCCAAGAAAAGGCAAAAAAAATTAAAATTGATGTTGCATCTATCCCCTAAAACTGGTAAAATGACGCAATTCTTTATAATAATATAGTCTTGAAATGATAAATTTTAACAGCGTAAATAATCGATTTAACGTTCCAGTCGGATTTTCGTCTCGACTTGCAACGTTATGTACGCTTCTTTTATGCGCTGTAATTGGATTTGGGATAAATGCTGGCTGCCGGGTTGTAACGCCGATTGATCCAACCGGAGAATATATGTTTCGGGACGCGTCTCCACCCACTCGCCCCTGCCCTGCTCCGCCCAACGGATGTCAAACGTGCCCTCAACAAACTTGTCCCCAACCTCAAAGAAATACAACTACCTGGCTCGGGTCAAGCCGAGATGTAAACTCAACGGTTCCCAAAACGCAAACGCCTTTATTGTCTTCCTCTCGAGAAATATCCGAGCTTATTTTGGGTCCGGTAGATCCTGTCGCTCGCGTCGGAACATACGTTGTGATGGTCGCCGGCGTCAGAGATCGAGGCGGAAATTATCGTAAAAACCAGCAGGTTGAATGGTCTATCGATCGCACGTCTCCCGGCGGGTTTATAGACGTTGACCGGCGCGATTGGTGCGATATTTTGGCTGGAGAATGGGATCCTCCGCGAATTGAATCGCCTTATCGTGCGTATTCCAGCACGTCGCGTAAACCGCTCCGATTAACAAAGGGAACCCCTTCCCTGCAAGACGACGTTGTCATTCATGAAGGACAAACCTGGGCGGCTGTTTCCTCTCGATGTGAAGGCACAACCAAACTTACAGCCGTCGCGCTGGATTCACCGGATTGGCAAAACCGACTTAAAGCGGCAAACATCCATTGGATTGACGCCTGGCCCATTTTACCGCCCGCTAAAATCGCTCAAAACTTCTCCCAACCCCTTAAATTGCAAGCGAAAGTCTATAGAAGCAACGGCGCCGCGGCTTGCGGTTGCTTTGCCGCTTTTGAAATTATCGGCTCAGACGACGCCGGATTTAAAACGGACGATCAAACCGTAAAACAGGTTGTCGTTCCTGTTGGTCAAAATGGAATTGCTGAAGCTCAAATCATTAAAGATTCTGCAACCGCCGGGCAAACGCGCGTCAGAACGACAATCGTTCGAGATAATGCCGATGGAGTATTTACCGCCCCAATTCGTTTGGCTCAGGGAGAAACTGTTATCGATTGGGGCAGCGCCGGGATTCAAATTTCTAAAAGCGGTCCTGCCGTTATTAACGGTGGAATGGACGTAGCGTACCGGATTATCGTTCATAACGTTAGTTCTGAACCGTTAAACGAAATTATTGTTTCCGACGTCGCTCCGGAATCGTTTGAATACCAGCGCAGCGTGCCGGTCGGCCGCGTTCTGGACGGCTTGATTACGTCTGCCACCGGGAAGAATTTTCAGAAAGTTCAATGGACTATTCCAACTCTGAATCCAGACCAAATTCAAACGTTTGACATTGTGTACAAAGCTCGGTCAGAGGGCGATTACGTACTTATTTCAACCGCTCAAACCGGCTCCGTTCAAGCGGAAGACGCAATCAGAACGCGCGTCGTTTCGTCGGCTGGAACGATGACGCCAACGCCGGCTCAGCAACCTGCTCCAACCGCTACGCCGAATCAGGCGCCAAGTCAAACCACTGCCAATTTTGACATCGACATCAACCTTGTCTGTCAAGACACGGCTCGCACCGGCGACAAAATTATAATGCACGCTTATATAAAAAATAACGGTTCAGATACGTTGACTTCAACGTTGTCTAACGTTACTTTTTCTGCCGGGCTTTGCTGTTCCGTTGGAGCCAGCCCTGTTCATCTCAGACCAATGGGTTTTTTACCGCCAGGACAAACTAGAGATTCCAGCCTAGAATTTACCGCCATCGCGCCGGGTCGACAAATGATTACTTTGGAACTCATTGCCGAGAACGATCAACGGTTTACCAGACAAGTGTTTATCAATGTCGAGGGAGAAGCCTGCAACCCGTCTGCGAATGACGATAACAGCATCTATCCGACCAATCCGGAAAACTACCAAAACCAGCCAGGTTCCAATAAGAATTCGCTCTTGGAACCTGACCCGTCAACTCAAGTTGCGCCTATTCTCCCAAGCGACGCAGACAACGGAATTATTAACAGTAAAGTAACATTAAATGTTACTGCGCCGGTTGAAGCTAAAGTCGGAGAAGAAATTACCATTTCTTTGGAAATTGGAAATTATTCTAATAATGACTTAACCAACATTCGTTTGGCGTGTTCTATCGACCAGAATTTTGAAATCGTTAAAAGTTCTATGGGAATCGATCAATCAACGCCGCAAAAGCCATTTTGGGATATAATAAATCCAATACCTGCCAATCGGGGATCAAGGTTTGTTTTAATCGTTAGAGCGAAAGAAGCGGCGTCAACGTTCTGCTCTTTTACTATTCAACAGGGTAATATAGATTTAACAAAGAAAGAATGTCCGATTGTTATTAAAGATTCTGCAGACAATAATTACTCAACCGAAGCAATACCAGAAGTCGCGCCGCTTGTGGAGAATTCGCCGGCTCCTGATTCTGAATCTATAACAGTTCCTGACATTGAGCCGCCCGCTCCTTTGACGAATAACCCAACTGAGGTCGCTCCCGACGTCAGCGCTCTGGACGTACCGCAAATAGACGAGTCAACTCTCGACATTCCTCAGCCGGACGTGCCAGAGGTAAATAACAACAACGATAAAATCAGCGTAAAATTGACTACCAGACGGAACGACATTAAAGTGAAACAAACGTTCACGTGTCAGATTCAACTTACAAATGAAACCGAGAAGCCGCTGAGCGCTGTAACGTTGTCATTCTATTTACCGTCAGACACTTTTAAGCTGATTAAACTGGGAACGACGGGCGTTACCAATTATACGTATGACGATAAAACCGGTATTTTAACGTTCAATCCTGTCAGTTCTCTCGAACCTAAAAAGGCGTTAAACTACAACATTCGTCTTTTGCCTCAGACGGCTGGAGCAACCGAATTATCAGCGATTATCACTGCAAAAGGCGCCACTCTGGAAGAAATACGTCAAAACGCAAGCGTTACCGTTTCTGTTAAAGAAAAGTAAGGGCGTTGAAAATTAAGAAGAATACTGCCCATACTGAGAACAAGTCGAATTCATTTTTGGGACGCTGACATTGTCCGCGACCAATTGGCGGGTAATACCCGCCCCCCGGAGAGGTTATTGTCTCAGAGCAAGCCAGTTTCGGCGCTGCCGTCTTCTAATCGAGATTCGATTCAATCAGCGCCGCAAGTTCTCGATATAAATTCAGCAGATTCTTTGAAGCGGTTTGAATCGAAAATTTTTGCTGGGCTATTTCTCGAGAAAGAATCCCCATTTCTTTTTTCAGATCAGGGTTGAAAATAATTGTCTCAATCGCGTCGGCAACCGCAGTCGCATCGTTCGGTTTAACGAGCAGCGCGCTGTACTGATTTTTGTCATGGTTCTTTTTGTCATGACAACAAAAAATCTCTCTGGTTCCTCCGACGTCGGTCGCAACGACCGGTTTACCGCAAGCGGCAGCCTCCAGCAAAACGCGCCCAAGCGGTTCCTGTCGGGCTGTATGAACGTAAATATCAAGAGTTTGCAACCAGGAAGATAATTCCGGCAACTGACCTAAAAGACAAAATCGGTTCTCGGGGAATTGGCTGGCGGACGTTGTCAACTTTCGTTCCAGTTCAACCGTTTCTTCTTTGTTGGACTGACGACTGCCAGCAATTTCATACCGTAATTTAACGCCTCGGCTCTCTAAAATCAAAGCGGATTCGAGAAATATATCCATTCCCTTGCGAAGAGAAATCTGCCCTGCCGTTCCGATTTTTAATATTTTGTTATTCTCGTCGGTTGGATTTGGATAAAATGTTGATAAATCGACGCCGTTGTATAAAACTACAGTTTTTTGAGAATCAAGCCCCTGTTCAAGATGATAATCCTTTACCGCTTGAGAAACGCACGCCAGCCTGGAATTACAATTTAAATCACTAATCGTTTGTTTACTTACCCGGATTATATCGCGAATATGCCCTAAACTGGGAAGGTTCAAACTTTGGCAAACCGGTCCTGTCATTTTTGAAGACGATAAACTGTTGGCATGAACTAAAAAACCGTCATTTGAATGATTGGCTACTGCTAGATTAGATTTATATTGCTGCAGAATTGCGTGAAAATCTTTTCGCAAGTCGTCAATCGGGCGATTTTTGTCGCAGAGTTTCCAATCAAGATAATAAACCGGAATGTTGCGTTGTTGAAAGGCGCTTGCCAGCTCTCCGGAGCGAGGAACGACAGCGGTATAAATTACATCCAAACGTAAATTATCCACCGTCGATAATAACGATCTCTCCGCTCCGTTGAGATTCCCAAACTCGCAAACAATTAGAACGTTCATTCTCCTGAAACCAATTTTTTATCGAAATAATTGATTTCCATGCCAGCGTCCACGATGATTTTTTGGGCGACGATGCCGCTCGAACGAGGAGAAAGCAAAAAGACGGCAGTAGCAGCGGCTTCTTCTGTTTGCACCGCTTTTCCGCGGGGAATGACTCGTTCTGCATATAAATACGAATCAACGTAACCTGGTATTCCTGCCGAGGCGGAGGTTTTTAACAACCCGGGCGCTACCGCGTTAAATCGAACGCGGCTAAACGCGCTGAACGACTTTGTCAAAAAAGCCAGAGAACTGTCAAGTGCCGCTTTGATCGGAGCCATATAACCGTAGTTCTCGCTTGCCATGCGCGTCGTCGAGATGGAAATCGTTACGACAGACGCCTCGGGCTGGAGTCGGTCTTTTAATTCGTTGCTGATATTAATCAACGAATAACAGGAAACGTCTATCGCCTCTAAAAACGCTTTTTTAGGGGTTTGATGAAATGGCTTCATACCGTCTGAATAATCTGCAAACGCAATGGAATGAACTAAACCATCGTATTTGACGTCTGCTGATTCCAAATCAGTTCTGAGCTTGGTCAACGATTCTTGATCTCTGACGTCGCAAACGTAAACTGGGCGGTCTGGAAAGATTTTGGTTACTTTGTTGGCAATTTCGTCATTCAAAACCACAAAATCGCACAAAGCGTCATTTTCTATCAACTGAACTGCGATGTTGTACGCTACACTCTTTTTATTTGCGACTCCAAACAGGAGAAATCGTTTGTTAGCCAGCTGTAAATAGTCCGCCATAATTTGATAAACTGGTATATCTTATAAATATATTTTCAAAAACTACAGAAAACAGAATCCGTCAACGTTAAACATAAAAAAACAGGACGTTTTTGAAAAACGCCCTGAATTTATACTTTCAATCAACGCATTATAAACTAGGCAACTGCCTCTTCGCGCGTTGGGACAACGTTAACTCTGGTAGAGTTTTTATCGAAACGAACGAATCCGTCTGTCAAAGCAAACAGAGTCCAATCTTTACCTGTTCCAACATTAACGCCAGCCTTGAAAACTGTTCCACACTGACGGACAAGAATGCTGCCAGCAGTAACCTGTTCGCCGCCAAATCGTTTTACGCCGCGACGCTGCGCCTGGGAATCTCGACCGTTACGGCTCGAACCTTGACCTTTTTTATGTGCCATAATACTTTATTCCTTCCTGTTCTCACCACCTTAAAGGAGAACTCGTTTGATATGCGAAAAAACTTTTTACAGCTTTTCTTGAAATTTATAGGTTTATTTGCGGTACATTATAATGTTTTTTTAAAACGCGTCAAGTACCCAGAGGGCGATAAATCCATAAATAATCAAGTTCTCCATTTTGACCGTAAATAATGTCGCTGTCTTTTTCGTCGTATTCGTCTGCAGGTCGCCAGAAATTCAGCTTGAGAACCTTGTATTCAAACTTGCGATTATTCCAAATTTCTTTGGCAGCCGCTGCCCCAGAAGCCGTAACTTCTCCATCTTTCCAATGGTAGGCGTTTGTTAAACCGCGAACGCAAATACTGAATTTGCTCATCGTTTTGTCTACGTCAACCCACGTCGCAACGCCCCAAAATTCTTCCCCAGGTTGAATGGTACGGCACATTTCAATTGACGTATATAATTTTCTGCCTGGATCTTCACGCATACGAATTTTATCTACCGCCAAAGGAATAAACCGTTCGCGATATTTTTTAATCTCTTCTTTATACGCCTTTGTATTTACGTCCTTGACTTTAACTGTGCCTTCTAAAGTAAAATAAGGCGAAAAGTTAATTGCAAGGTCTGAAGTAACAACTTTATAGGCGTTGTCGGTCTGATGAGGCGTCATTGGACGATACGGACTGGTTTCGCTGGTAACCTCGGCTGGATTGGTGGACAATTGAGCGTCTTTATCTATATGGAACGCTTTACCGGGATTGCGCACTTTATAAACCATATACCAAACGCTCTTTTTCTGCATGTTGCCGTTCGGCTGGGGAATGTCAACCGTAATAACGCGAATCGGCTTGAATTCAAATTCCAGGTACCAAATGTCGCGATGGAAAGAGACGTCTTTGGCAAATTCAAAATCCGGATTGACTGCCAGCAATTCTGCAATGTCGTGCCGATCGAAGGACTTCCCAGATTCAAGGAACGGATCCACTTTATAAAACACGTGCGGAGCCAATTTCCGAACGGTTGATTGAGCTGGCTGAGCTGGCTGCGCCGTCGGTTGTTGACCAAACGAGGGAGATGACAACAACAGGAAAAATGTCATCAACGCAAAAATCGGATGAATAATTGTTTTATGCATAATGTATTATTATTTGTAAAAAGGAATTGCGTCTACTCCTATGGTATTATATATATTATAATCTATTTTTTTATGAAGTTGGGTATTTCTTTGAAGACTTTTATGTTTTTTTTTAATATTTTAGCTCTCTTTTACTTGCATATAAAATATTCGATACATTTTACCTAAATTATATTTCACGAATTGAGGGTAAATATACTGAAACGACTTGAGCTTTTCCGAAATTAAGCCTCTAGCTGTTAGCTTGATAAACCTGATTCGTGCGTTATCGTAAGAAACAGGAATAACTCTAAGCTAGCGGCTAGGAGCTAGGAGCTAATAGCTTATTTGCGGGAAATTTCAAGTAGAAAAAGTATAAGATATTCCTTTAGTCTTTTACTCCGGTATTGAACAATTCTGCCAACGCGTTAGCCCAGGCGTCGCACAACAACATCGGATGAACGTTCCGAAGCAGCAACTCCTCCATTTTCAATGTAATCTCAATGCCCATGTTAGCGGTCTCATCGTCCCATTTCCACGACGTCAGCCGGGATCTAACCATCTGAACCAAAAAATCATCGTATTGCGGATCGTCTAAAACCGCTTCCACCCCACAAGTTATAGCGCGCGACAGCAGAGAAAAGAATTGAATTGCGGTAATTTGTGCAATATGGATAACTTTTCTCTTTTGACCGGCATTGTCTTTTCGGTCGCCTTCAACCGCAAAATCTTGTAGCAATTTCGAAAACTCCATCGGTTCAAATGGCGTTTTACCCAGTATTTTCAAAATGTTTTGCCGAAACTCCAAAAATCCCGGTTCATTCCATTCCACGGCATTGGAAAGAGATCCCTGACCAATAGACGCCAATAATCTGGCTTGAACGGGAGAATCAATAATTTGGGCAGATTGGAGAATTTCTGTCGCGGTATCTTGAGACAAGGGATCAAATCGAACGATCCGACATCGAGAACGAATCGTTGGCAACTGTTTGGCTGCGCTTGTCCCTAAAAGTATGAACAGTGCGTTAGCTGGCGGTTCTTCGAGCGTTTTAAGCATCGCGTTGGCGCCTTCAGCATTGAGATAGTCCGCATCGTCTAAAATAGCGATTTTTCGCTTGGAAAACTGAGGCTGCACGCTCAAAAAATGACAAAGCCCTTCCGAATTTCGATGTTCGACGTCGCCGATGAGCAAATCCAGCGGAATGAGGGATTTATCGTCAGGCTTTTGGACGATTTCCAAATCCGGATGGGAATTTTTATCTACTTCCAGGCAAGAGGCGCATTTGCCGCACGGGGTCAGTTCGCTTTCGGGGTTGTCCAGGCATAGCAACGCCTTTGCCAGGGCGACGGCAAAACGACGCTTTCCGATTCCGGAAGGACCGATAAACAAATAACTGCCTGACAGACGACCGCGCTGAGCGGCTCTGTGAAAGTACTCGACAATTTTATCGTGTCCTAGAATCCCTTGCCAAGGCATAAATTCAATCTTATTTTAACAAAAAAATCTTAAATATACTGAAACGACTTGAGTTTTCAGAAATTAAGCCTCTAGCTGTTAGCTTCTAGCTTGATAACCCAGATTCGTGCGTTATCGCAAGAAATCAAGAATAACCAAGCTAGCGGCTAGGAGCTAGTATCTATCAGCTCCATTTCAAGAAATCTCAAGCAGGAAATTTATTATATATCTCCTTTGTAAAAATGGAATAGGGCTAGAGAACCAAAACCAGGAAAAAAATCGAAAAACTCGATGTTTACAAAATAAATATCAATGTTGATAAGTTGTCAATAAAATGTTTTGAGTTTTGTGAACATCTTTGTCGAAAAAATTTTTGTGTTGAAAATCGTATCTTATCGACTTTTTGTAGTCAGATTATTTACATCTTATCGACGTCTTTTCAATGTGGATAAATGTAGATTTTTAATTCCTAACAATTGAAAATATAAAATGTTATGAGAAATCAATTTATACAAGATAACAAAATTCACTTGATCTATTATTATTACTAGATATTTAATTTTAAACTAATATTATCTCTTCCTTGACGTTGATAACTTCAAGGAGAGTTCAGAGAAGCAGACAGAAGCATTTATTATACTCTGACACTGAATCTCGAAATTCGATTAATAACGAATTACGATATTCATTAATATTATATATCCTATCTACTCTGATTTGTTTATTTTTCTTAAATTAACTATAGCACATAAAACGCGTTATTCAGCAAAATTATTAAAGTTTTCTAAAATTATCAAAGAATATTTCTCTTGGTTTATTGAACTTTTTGTTAAAATCGTTATAATAGAGTGTTGTTGGAAATAGGAGGAACGGCTCATACTTGCCTGCTGGTTCAAATATTTTGTTGTATCCAGGACTATCTCTTTTCCAGACGTTCCAAATAGATTTGTTTTCATTTACCAAATAATTAATCATGAAAATTGTTTGTTCTCGTGAGAGTTTATTAAACGCATTCACCATTGCCAGTTCTGTTATCAAACCTAATAACGCCAAAGAGATTCTTCGTAATATTAAAATCGAGGCGTCCAACGAAGGAACCGTTCTTCAGGCGGGCGATTCTGAAATTCGCATTCGGATCAATGTCTCTAATGTAGAAGTTGAGGAACCCGGCGAAGCTATTCTTCCAACAACGCGCGTCCGTTCAGTTTTATCGGAATCGAAGTCAGAAACCGTTCTTGTTGAAGTTAACGGTTCCAACCTGATTCTTGTTACCGGCGGCAGCAAGTTCAAATTTCCAACGGAAGATCCAAACGAATTCCCGCCAGTACAGCCTTTTGTGTCTGATAAATATATCCAATTTAACGGCGTAGAGTTTGTCAAGGCAATTGCTCAAACGGCTTTTGCCAGCGATCCGATGTCAGGTCGAGCGGTTTTCGGCGGCGTTTTGTGCAGCATTGACAATAACACAGCGCATTTTGTTGCCACTGACACGCGCCGCATGTCTCACGCGTCTATTCCTGTTACTGTGGTTGGCGACATTGACGTTTCAAAACCCATTTCCGCCGTTGTTCCCAAGGCAACAATGCAGTTGGCGGAACGAGTCTTTGCCAATACCGAAGGGGAAATCAAAGTTCTGTTTGAAAACAGTCTTCGCGTTACGTTTTCCAGCAGCTCTGTTACGATGTACGCTCAGCTTATTGAAGGCGTGTATCCGAATTGGCAAAGCATTTTCCAGAAAAACATTGTTTACGAAATTCCGATTATTCCCAGCGAACTGACTTCTGCCGTTAAACAGGCAAGCATCGTTTCCACTCCGGAATATCATGGCATTATTTTTGAATTCAAAAATAACGTTCTCACCCTTTCCGGACATTCTCCGGAATACGGCGATTCCAACGTTTCTCTTAACATTGAATTTCCGCACGAGGAAGCGTTCAAAACCAAGATTTCTCCCAGCCTGATTATTGACTTCCTGCGCGTTCTGGAACAGTCAACCCCATGCACGATGCAGCTGATCAACGGGAACAATCCGGTTTTGTTCCGTCCTACCGCAAATTTTGAATATGCCGTCATGCCTTTATCGATGGCAAAATAACAATACAAGCTATTGTATAAAACCCATCTGCAGTTTCGTTTAGAATTACAACGCCAGACAATTTTATCTGGCGTTTTAGTTTTCGTTAGAATTTTGTTGCAGGGGGGGATTGAATATTATTTCATTTCTTACTATATTACAAGAAAGAGAATAATATGCGACGTTATGAAGAAGGGCGCGCGCCTTTAACAAGCAAAAGCCTGGCAGAAATTCTGTCTGAAATGACCTTTTTACGAGGGTTGGGAAAAAACGAGACGCGTTCAAAACTTATTGAACAGTGGAATGCGGTTATTTCGAATTTCTTTTCCCCGGAAATCGTAAAATTTACTGTGCCGGGCAGCATTCGCAACGGTCGGTTGACGGTCTTCGTTAACGGTTCGAGCGCGATTCTTCAGGAATTGACGTTTGTAAAACAAAATGTTCTAACGAAATGGAATCAGTTGTATCCAGAAGAGAAGTTACGCAGTTTATTGTTTAAACAAGGAAAGTAACTTTGTCTTTTTACACATTTACAGAAAGGCGTAATCATGGCCAAAAAAGCAAGCAAAGACGCTCAAAACAAGGCGATTGAGTCGTTTATCAACTCACGCCCTGGTCTAAAAGATACATTGTCTCAAATTGAAAAGGAGTTCGGCGAAGGCGCAATTATGCCTCTTGGTCTGGAACAGCACAAGCCGATTGAAGGCATTTCCACCGGCTGCTATTCGCTCGACCAGGCGTTGGGCGGATACGGGTTGCCGCGCGGACGAATCATCGAGATTTACGGACCGGAATCCAGCGGCAAAACGACGCTGACGCTTCATGCCGTCGCGCAAGCTCAAAAGGCAGGCGGAATTGCAGCTTTTATAGACGCCGAACACGCTCTTGACCCGTCCTGGGCGAAAAAAATCGGCGTCGATTTGTCGACCCTGTTAGTCTCTCAGCCGTCCTCCGGCGAAGAGGCGATGACGATTGCCGAGATGCTCGTCAAATCCAACGCAGTGGATATTATCGTCGTTGACTCCGTTGCCGCTCTGGTTCCGAAAAAGGAACTCGAAGGCGAGATGGGCGATTCTTTTGTTGGTCTGCAGGCGCGGTTGATGTCACAGGCGTTAAGAAAGCTGACCGGCGCGATTGCAAAGAGCAAAGCGGTTGTGATTTTTATCAACCAGATTCGAGAAAAGATTGGCGTCATGTTTGGATCTCCCGAAACGACGCCCGGCGGCCGCGCTTTGAAATTCTACTGTACGTGCCGAATCGAAGTCAGACGCATTTCCCAGCTCAAAGACGGCGAAACGGTCGTTGGGCAGCGCGTCAAGGCGAAAGTCGTCAAAAACAAGATCGCCCCGCCGTTCCAGGCAACAGAATTCGACATGATGCACGACAAGGGAATCAGCTATACCGGCGACATTCTCGACCTGGCTGTCGAAAAGAAAATTGTTACAAAATCTGGCGCGTTCTTCAAGTATAATGAAGGCACGATCGGACAGGGGCGCGAGAAGGCGAAAGAATTCCTCGAAAACAATCCGGAAGTTTTGGAAGAACTCAAGACGAAACTCAATGCGATTCGAGAAGCGGAAATGAACGGCGAAGAGTACGTTCCCGAACCGGAAACAGAAGAACCGCCAGAGGAATAGTTCATAGGTTTTGTGCGGGTCAGTCCGTTCACGGATTTTACGGATTAGACGGATTTTCGCCAATTGGTTAATTGTCGTTCTGGCTGTATTTTCTCCCCTTACTAAAGTTTTATGGAAAGGGGAGTTTGAGGGGAAGAACCTTTTTTACAAAAAAGGTTTTCCCCTCATATACTATAAACTTGAAAAAACTTCCCTAAAAGGGAGCCAGCTTGCTGGCGACCGAAAGTTTTTTCAAGGCGGCGAGGCGGCGCTCCCGATCCGGGCTGCCGCGCGAGACGTATTATAATCGCCCCCGTTGGTCGCTCGCATTTTCTGTACTATTTTTTTTAACTGCAAAGAACGCAAAGAACGTAAAAAATGAAAGGCGATAACAGAGCGTTAAAGTGTGACATTTCGGGGAGTGCGGCGGCTTGACGCCGCCTTGTCCAACGCTCCGCTAAACGACTTTGATCAGCTCAGATCGCGGTAGTCCCCTGACGCTGAAGAACCCTCACGCTCTAGTTCGTGAAGTAATTATTTAGTAAATGTTTGCGTGGCGGAAGCCTTCAAAATCCAGAGAACGTGTCAACCGCTCTGACCTGTTGGATTGCGGCTGTTTCAGCCGCCGAAGAAAAAATTTTAGCCGCAAAGAACGCAAAGTACACAAAGAAATGAAAGGTGGTAACGAAGCGACCAACGGGAGCGTAGTTACGCTTTGAACTGCGCATGTACACGGTTGAGTCCGGTTCGCGGGCGTTTCGCCCGCCCAACCGCGTCAGCGGTCAATATTTCTAGCCGTCGTTTTTTAACCACAGATTTTGTTAAAGAGCCAAATGTATATAGTGTAAACGATTGTTATAGTAGTTTTATACGCAGATTCTGTTGAATAGCCATAACAATTTTGATTCATGCAATTGAAAAATGGGATAATGATATTATGTGTAAAGCAGTTGAAACAATTAGCTTAAGTGATTTTCTGTGTCATGGAGAACTTGGGTCAATTAAAACAGGAATGTCGCTTAAACAATTTTATAATATAATGGGTAAACCGGATGATATATCTTTAACTCGGCTTCCTATATGGAAATATGGTACAGTTGAGTTTGGGTTTTCTAATGCAAAGGATTCTCCGATTTAGACTTTATTGGAATATATTTTCAAAATCACAACAATATCCCAGTGTCTTTTCCGAGCCGCTTCTGTTTAAATCAATGGTGGCCAAATGATAATACAACGCTCGACGAATTTTTATTTCAAATCAAAGAATTGAACATTCCTGTTTATCCAGATGAACTATTAACATTTGATACGCAAGTAGCATATAGAACGTTGATAGGCGTTGGCATTGTTTTTGATGTGCGTAATTCAAACGTGATAATTGATTCAATACAGTATCGAAATAACAACGTTACGGAGAATCAAGGAAAAAAATAACTTATAGTTATGGATACAGAATATAAATACTATCATGTCGATAGGGCGGTAAGTTCTGGTATTCGCAACGCTGTTAACGGCGACGCTGTTCCGTTGGATTCTCTGAACCTGTCGAAATCGTTAAAGGCGAGAATCCTGTCGTGGCTGGAAGAGTTCTGTCAGTACGACTTCCTGGAATATTCTGGAACGCAAGTCGCCCAGTTATTAGACGAACAGGGCGCAGAAATTGCCGCGGCTCTACAGATGGAGCTGCCAGATTCCGTTATTGTTCGCTATTGTTCTTCCCGAAACTGGGAGAACAGTCTGGATCATAAATATCTGTATTTTGACGGAGAGTTGGGAATCCGTGACGCTGTCGACGGCGAATCGGTTTGCATAGATTCTCTAAACCTTTCAAAGCAGTTAAAGGCGAGAATCCAGTCGTGGCTGGAGGAATACGACGGACATAACAGACCGAATTATTGGGGGACAGACGTTTCCCGATCAATGGATAACCAGGGAATTGAAATAGCAAAGTTGATTCAGCTGGAACTGCCGAATTATATTGTTGTACGCTATTTTTCAGCTATGGATATGACGAATGAGTTTTTCTGGACGGGAAAGGCGCAAAGAACCTATAGTCTTTAAAACTTTGCGCTCTTTGCGAACTTTGTGTGAGGTTTCTACGGCGGACTTCGTCCGCCCTTGAAAAAACTTTCGGTCGCCAGCAAGTTGACGACCTTTTAAGGAAGTTTTTTCGAGTTTAATTAAGAGGGGAAAACCATTTTTGAAAAAAAAGGTTCTTCCCCTCAAACTCCCCTTTCCAAAAAACTTTAGTACGGGAAGAAAATACAGCCGGAACGTCGTAAACCAATCGGTGAAAATCCGTCTAATCCGTAAAATCCGTGAACGGATTGAACTTCGAAAATACAAGCGACCAACGGGATCGGAGCCTCGCTGCTATTCTATTGCTATCCATTCGCCCTGTTCCATTAATGGGCGGATAATATTGGGTTCAAGAGATTGGTCGCTGAGGATCATCTTGTCTTGACCTTTATTTATCCAGGCGTGTTCAAAGAAAGCGGGGCGTTCGATTTTGTCACCCGGTGAAAGCGGGTTGTCGACGGTCTTAACTTCTCGAATCTGCTCGCTTCGCGCCTTGCGGACTCTGTCAAGCATAGCAGACGTCTCTTCCTGCGTTTTCATCCATCCGGCAAATCCTTCGTTGCGCCCGAGAATCGTTCCCTGAATCAGTGCGTTGAACGTTCGGTCGCGCTGTACGCACCACAGGTTGTTATAGAATCCTGTCGCCATTTGAGCGCCGCACTCGCGCAGCGCCGTCTTAAGACGTCCTTTGGGCGCGACGAGCAGCTTGGGATTAACCTTTATGACCTGACCGAAAGCGGGAACTGTCGGGCGAATCTGCGGCATCATGCTCATAGCCAGCGAAACCGTAAATATCGCTTCGCATTGCACTCCTCCGTACGTACATTCAAAATAACCCTCGAATCCGAATGCGGTTACCTGGTTGCTGGGGCTTTTCATCGCGCCTGCCATTATCCGGGTGAACTGCGGGACGTCCTGCGTCCATTTCGCCTCAGTTGGAGTAAATCCGGACAAGCCGGGAACGACTATTCCAGAGTTTAAATTGTTTGCAAAGTCCTGTGCAAAAGCGTTGGGATTTTGATACAGTTGAATAATTTGCGGAAAGTACAGCACGCTTTCGATATAGTACGGTCCCATATCCTGATAAATATAATGTTTCGACGGGTTAAAGAGGATTGTACTCATATCAAACTTCGTATCGCCCTTGATATTCCAGTTAATCCATCCCATTGCCTGCCAGCCGTCGTCGAGCCGATAGCAAAGCGCAGGAATGTTGAGAAACCTGTCGTAAAGGACAAATGTTTTCTTCGCTTCTGCAATCGACGCAGCGCAGGCGGCGATCATAAAGAATAACAACGTTTTAGCGGTAAAGTTCATGTATAGCTCCTTTCGGATTTAACAGGTGTACGTACTTTGACTGTTTTCAATAACCTGATTATATCGCCAACGGGGTTTTTATACAAGAGGGAAAAGAGAGCGAAGCTCGTCAAAGAATTTAAAGCCGCAAAGGACGCAAAGAAACCTCACGCTCTAATTCGCGAAGTCCGCAAAGTAAAGAAAGACTGCCAAGCGGTTCAATATTAAAAGCCTTGGCTTTTAACTCGCTGTCGCGATTCCTGTCCGAGAAAAAATTTGAAAAATTTTAAAATTTTTTGAAAAAATGCTGTTTTGCTTGCTTTCTATCGAAATAGTCGCTATAATAAAGTTGAGATATGAAAAGAAACCGTGTTACAATTTATTGGTTTTTACTGTTTAACAAAAATCGAGGAAGGACAACATTTAAAAGGGTAATATAAAATGGACTATGTTAGCGCATTTATATTTTTCGTATTCGTAGCTATAATTATTTTTCTGGCATTCAGTTCGTGTATGTTAGTAAAAAAGGTATTTCCATCTTTGACAGGGTCAATTCTGTTTGTTTTGTTTTCAAGCGTTCTTTTTTGTATTTTTGTTGGAATCTTTGCTTTGATTCTATATTATGTATCTGGCAGCGATCCAGAGTCCAAAGAAGCTATAGGTTTTATATTTTACATCTTGGGCTTTCCGACATCTTTTATTGTAACATTGTTAAATTATTACTTAAATTTGCAAATTAATATCTCAATGGCTTTGTTATTTGCGAGTATGATGATAAACAGCTTTCTTGTTGGTTGTCTAATTCATATTACAACATTTTCACAAAAATCCGTTTAGTAAAAAACGGGGGACGTGTAAAGAGGTAAACCATGCCGACAATAATAAACAGAGTAAGATCATTTATGCAGGAGAATAATTATTCAGAAGCGCTTAAGCTGTTATATAGCATACCAGACGAATATCTTTCCAGTGAAGCGTGCATTCTGTGCGCGATCTGTCTTCAATTAGACAATACAGAAGATGGTCACGATTTGCAAGATGTTCATAATGAATTAAGCAAAGCAATAGAGATTAATCCCAGATCAATTGAGAGTAATCTTGAAATGGGGTATTTTTTATATGCTGTCATGGATGATTCAAAAACCGCGCAGCCGTACTTCCAAAAAGTAGTTGAATTGCTTGGCGACTTTTTTGAGGATTATGAAGATCTGAAAAATGAAATTGCTGAATCCTAACAATATTCAGATTTTTTTATAATTGAGCTAACAGTTCGCAACGAGCGATTGTTTGTAATATAAAAGGAATTATAAGATTTATTCCATTTAATAAAAATCGAGAATCATCAGCTATGGTATATTTTATTATTTTTGTTATCGCGACGTTATTGTTTGGGGGGAATTACTCTCACCACTTATTATTGTTGTTTGCGTTGCTCATCCCATTCCGTTCAAAAGATCGTCGCGCAGTTGTAATTATTTCAACGATGCTGGCGTTGGTTCTACTTTGGGTAATGTTTGATGCGATGACAATAGCCCCAGGAGCAGCATTTTATGTTAAAGATGGTTTAGTGGGGCTGCTGTACAACGCTTATTTTAATAAATAAAAGACGGTTTGCAGATATTAATCGTTGCAGTTCCTTTTCCTACCGCCCTCCTTGCAGGAGGACGAAAGGAAAAGGTTATTTGACGATGTTCTTTTTTGCGTGTTCATTTCTCCGTGGGTTGAAACCCACGGCTAGAAACATTGAACCGCTACGCGGTTCCAGGCGAGCGCTTCTCGGTCGTTTTTTAAAACTTCGCGGACTTTGCGTGAGACATTTCGTTCGCTTTGCTTACGCCCACGGGTTTACACCCGTGGCTCGCTTAAGCGTAATTCCGTTCGCTGCGCGAACTCCGTTACCACCTTCCATTTCTTTGCGAACTTCGCGTGAGATTTTCATTAACCAATCGGTGAAAATCCGTATTTTCCCGGGGGCTTACGCACCCCGGCTCGCCTAATTTTTAAAACTTCGCGAACTTTGCGCACTTCGCGTGAGACTTTCTAATTGTTCGCCTAACGGCGAATGCGTAATTCCGTTCGCTGCGCGAACTCCATTACCGCCTTCCATTTCGTGAGCTAAACGGAGGTTGTCCTTTATTCCGCAGCCGGAACGTCTCCGACGATTGTCAGGTAATCATCGATCGCCTGGCTGTTGTGGTTGAGCAGGACAGCAACGTTGGCGGCAATGCGCGGGGCTTGTTTCTCGATGAAGTATTTGGCGATCTTCTTCTTTCTGTCGCACTTTTCCGCTTGAGCGAGGAACAGGTGCCCGATGAGAATGTCAATCGCGCAATCTGTCAGTTTACGAGCTGACAAATCAATGTAAGCCGTTCCTTGTTCTTTTACAAAGTTGATGGCTTCAACCGTCTTTTTGCGGCTTTCAATCAAGCTGGATTTAAGCGCTTCCAGATCGGCGTCTTCAAATGTTTTGGATTCGAAGCTTTCGACGATGTACGACTCAAACGTTCCAGAGGTAATGCCTTTAATAACGGCAACAATCTGCAATTGGCTGGTGCCTTCGTAGATGTTGGTAATGCGGGCGTCGCGAACGTAACGTTCAGCAGCGTAGTCTTTGATGTATCCGGATCCGCCCAAAACCTGCAAGCCCATGTTGGAAACTTCAATTGCCATTTCAGACCCGTAGTATTTCGACATCGGGGTAAGCATGGAATTGATTCGTTTCGCGTTTCGAGCCGCTTTGCGCTGTTCGGAAACGATATCTTTCGGAATTCCGGGCGTCTGTGACAAACGTTCGCCGTTGTTCTGCTTGTCGCAAACTGTGCAAGTGTGATACGTCAGCGCGCGCGAGGCTTCAATTCTGACTTTCATATCGACAAGCATTTCTGCAACCGGCGGGAGAACTTCAATCGGGGCGCCGAACTGCTCTCGGGCGGCGGCGTACGTGCGAGCCAGACGGAACGCAGCTTCCGCAACGCCCAAACTCTGAGCGGCAATGCCGACTCGAGCGCCGTTCATCAACGCCATGACGTAGGTAATCAACCCGCGCTGACGTTCGCCAACGAGCAGAGCCGGGGTGTTAGTGAACGTAAGTTCACATGTTGGAGAGCCGTGAATGCCCAGCTTTTCTTCCAGGTGTCGAACTTTGACGGTTTCGTCCGATTCGACGTAGAAAAGGCTCAAACCGCGACCGTCGGCAATTTCCGGTTCGCTTCTGGCTAAGACGAGCAGGATTTCTCCGCAGCCGTTGGTGATAAACCGTTTAACGCCGTTGAGAACCCATTTGCCGTCTTCGGTTTGTTCGGCTTTAAGTCTGACGGCTTGCAGGTCGCTACCGGCATCCGGTTCGGTCAAAACCATAGCTCCGGTAACTTCTCCGGTGCAGAATCGACTCAAGGACATATCCTTGATTTCCTGTGACGCAAACGCGTTAATCGTTTCCGCAATGCCTTGCAGACCGAACATGTTCATAAACGAGCAGTCGGCGCGAGAGACGATTTCCGTCGCCATGGTGTAAATCAGGTTCGGACAGTTCAACCCGCCGTAACGACGCGGGAGCGTAAAGCCGAGCATGTTGCCCTGAGCGAGTTTGTCGAGATTCTTCTGCGTCAGGGGATTGAGGGTAACGGTTCCGTCGTCGTTGAGCGTATGCCCTTCGTTATCGACCTGCTCTGCGGCTGGCGCGATGGTGTCAGCGGCAATGCTGCCGACGATTTTCAGAATCTCGGCGTAGCCGGTAACGGCGTCGTCAACGGTTTCTGGCGCGTAATCGGCATCGCCGTTTTCCGCAAACATTTCCTGCAGTTCCGCCAGTTCCTTAATGTTAAGGTTGTCAAGAGCGAACTGAATGTCTTCGTTGTCAAGAAAATAGTTTCCCATGTGAATGTCTCCTTATTACTCCGCTCTTCGCAGTTTGATAGCCTTAATCATTTTTGGAACGACGTCATTCAAATCTCCGACAATGCCGTAGTTGGCAATGCCGAAAATCGGAGCGTCCGGATCGTTGTTAATAGCGATAATCTTTGCTGATTCCTGCATACCAGCGCGATGCTGAACAGCGCCGGAAATGCCAACGGCAATGTACAAAGCCGGTCTGACGGTCGTTCCCGTCTGCCCGATTTGGTATTCTTTGCCGATAAACCCGCTGTCAACCGCAGCTCGAGAAGCGCCAACCGCTCCGCCGAGCGCGCCAGCAAGTTCTTTGATCAGGTCAAAGTTTTCTTTGCTTCCAACGCCGCCGCCGCCAGCAACGATAATGCGCGCCGCCTTTAGGTTCACCTTTTTCGCTTCTTTGAACTGTTCCAGAACTTCAACAGCGCCAGCAAGCTGGTCAACGTCAACGTCTTCTTTGATAACCTGTCCCGTGCGAGAAGCGTCTGGCGGCAGAAGCGGCATAACGCCTTCGCGAACCGTCGCCATTTGCGGCCATTGCGTATAGTTGACAATCGTCGCGATGATGTTTCCGCCAAAGGCTGGACGAATTTGCAGTAACAGATTTTCGTGGACTTCACCGGTTTTGGAATCCGTTACATCTTGAATATCCAGGTCGGTGCAGTCGGCAGTTAAACCGGAACGCGTTTCAGAAGCAATGCGCGGAGCAAGGTCTCGACCCTGCGGCGTAGCTCCGTAAAGAACGATTTGCGGTTCGTATTTTGCGATTAAATCGCAGACAATTCGAGCATACGGCTGCGTTGTGTAAGATTTCAAACACGGTTTGTCTACGATATAAACGACGTCAGCGCCTTGCGCGATAAGCGGAGCGCTAAGATTTTCAACATTATATCCGGGCAGAACGGCTCCAACTTTGACGCCAAGTCGATCCGCCAGCAGGCGAGCGCGACCCAGCAGTTCCAGACAGACGTCATTCAAAACGCCGTCTTCCTGTTCGGCGAAAACCCATACTTCGCCCTGTTTATTTGGTTGAGTCATGATAGTTATTTATATAGTGAATAAGGGTAATTATTTTAAATCAAAACGGAACTAAACGCTGGTTGTATTTGTTATTTACAGCGTCTTATCTTCAACCAATTCGTGAATTAAACCGTTAATGCCTTCTTCGGTCGGTTCGACGTTCTTAAAACCTTCTTTTGTCAGAACGATTGACAAAACCTTGAACACTTTCGTCGGCGAGCCAGCCAAACCGCAGCGATCAAGATCAGCGTTGACGTCGTCCAGACTCCACTGTTCGATAAGGAGTCCCTTTTGTTCCAGCTTGGCTTTTTCTTCTTCAGCGTCTGGAGCGAGTTCTCCCGGAACGCGGGCGAAACGATATTTCAGCGTCTTGCAAGCGGACAGCGGGCGGGGTTCGTTTGCAGTGTCCAAAACCGTAATCAAACACGGCAGCTGGCATTTGACAACTTCCCAGCCGGAACCGGTGTTGCGGCGAATGGTGATCGTTTTGTCGTCCGCATCGACAACTTTTTCCAGGTACGTAATTTGAGGAATAGCAAGCTTTTCAGCAATTTGAGGACCAACTTGAGCCGTATCGCCGTCAATAGCCTGACGTCCGCAAAGAACGATGTCGTATTTTCCAACCGTTTTGACTACTTGAGAAAGAATGTAACTTGTAGCCAATGTATCCGAAGCAGCCGCGCGGCGATCGGTGAGCAAAATAACGCGGTCTGCGCCACGGTACAGACATTCGCGCAGAACGTTTGCCGCTTTTGGCAATCCCATTGTAACGCACGTTACCGTTCCACCAAATCGGTCTTTGATTTCCAGCGCAGTTTCCAGCGCGTGAAGGTCTTCTGGATTAAAAATTGCAGGCAAAGCGCTACGATTGACAGTTCCTTCTGGCGTCATCGCATCGGAGGTGATGTTCGCCGTATCAGGAACCTGTTTAACGCAAACTATAATGTCGTAAGGCACAGGCGTCTCCCGTAAATTTAAGGAATATATACAGTAATTTTTATTGAACGCTAAAATATTTTGTTCTCTGGAGGTAAATTAAATAATTTGACCCGAGAGAATCAAACGCCAATCAAAACCAAAATATTATAATCTAATTTCGAAATCTCCTGATTTCAAACATTAGAAAATATTCTCATATTGATACAAACTCTCTATCTTGCCCATTATTATATTAGTTTTAGTTATTCTTGTCAAGCCCGATTGATAAACAAATCCTAATGAGTGGCGCAAATATTTTTTGAGAAGATGGAGAAGATAGAAGTTAGCTGAGAGCGCAATAGGATTGAAAGGCGGTAGGCAGTAGGCAAGAGACTGTAGAAGATTGAAAGGCGGTAATGTAGTGAGCGTTAGCGAATGGAATTACGCTTTCGCCGTTAGACGAACGATTATGAACATTTCATGAGGCGCTTGCGTAATTCCGCATTCCGCATTAAAACTACTGCCTTCTCGGTCTTACGTTTCTGCCCAGTTCAGACATCGGCTGACCGCTTTTTTCCACATCAGGATTTTTTGTTGAGCCTGTTCAGGGCTAATTTGCGGTTTGAACGTTCTTTCAATCGCCCATTGCCTGGCAAGTTCCTGTTCAGAATTCCAGAACCCAACGCCCAAGCCCGCTAAATAAGCGGCGCCGCGAGCCGTTGACTCTAAAACGGTTGGACGCACAATTTCTTTTTGGAACAGATCCGCCTGAATCTGCATCAGCAGGTCGTCGGCTGTCGCTCCGCCGTCAACGCGCATTTGATCGATTTTCAGACCTAAAGCAGATAAATCGGCTTCCATTGCGTCTGTAACGTCATTTACCTGAAAAGCGATTCCTTCCAAAGCGGCTCGGGCGATGTGAGCCGTTGTCGTTCCTCTGGTTATTCCCAGGATGCCGCCTCGGGCGTTAGAGTTCCACCACGGAGCGCCTAAACCGGTCAGGGCAGGAACGAAATACACCCCGCCAGAGTCGGGAACTGTTGCTGCCAACGGTTCGATGTCAGCGGAAGTCCGAACGGATTCCAGCTTCAAGCCGTCTCGAATCCACTGTACAACGGCTCCACCCACGAAAACGCTGCCCTCTAAAGCATAATAAGTCTTTCCCGCTCGACGCCAGGCAACAGTTGAAAGCAAATTTGACGTGGATTGAGCAACGTTTTCTCCTGTATTAACCATTAAAAAGCAGCCTGTTCCGTACGTGGTTTTTACCATTCCGGGATTGAGGCACAGTTGCCCAAACAACGCCGCTTGCTGATCGCCGGCTGCGCCTGAAATGGGAACCCTGAACGGAAGGCGTTCCGTTTGCGTTACGCCAAGCTCTCCGGAAGAATCGCAGACGGTTGGCAACATAGACGCGGGAATGTCGAACAGACGCAGTAACTCGTCGTCCCATTCCAAAGTATGAATATTAAACAAGAGCGTTCTGGACGCGTTCGAGACGTCGGTGATATGTTTCTGACCCTTTGTTAAATTCCAAATCAGCCACGAATCGACGGTTCCGAATCGCAAATCGCCCTGATTTGCTTTTGTTCTGTCGCCGGGAACGTTGTCAAGAATCCAGCGAATTTTTGAAGCGGAAAAGTAGGCGTCGAGAACCAGCCCGGTTTTTTGACGAATCGTTTCAACCTCCCCAGCCTGGACGAGTTGAGCGCAAAATTCGCTTGTTCGACGATCTTGCCAAACGATAGCAGGATAAATCGGCTCGCCGGTGTTGGCGTCCCAGACAATCGTTGTTTCTCGCTGATTGGCAATCCCGACCGCGGACACCTCTGACGGTTTGACGTTTCCTTGCCTTAGCGCGGCAAGCGCCGTTTCAAGCTGCGAGTTCCAAATTTCTTTCGGGTCATGTTCAACCCAGCCGGGCTGAGGGAAAAATTGAGTGAATTCCTGTTGCGCGGATGAGTGAATCTGTCCGTTGGAATCGAATACGATTGCGCGTGAACTGGTGGTGCCTTGATCTAATGCTAAAATGTACATATCCGCTCCTTTTCATTAAAAAAACTCACAGAAGAAAAAAGGTTTGGGTTCAAATATAAAGTTACCATAAAAGCCAACGATTCGCAATAGGGGACGCGGATTAATTCGGAATGAGGAATTCGGAATTACGCAAGCGCTTCATTAAATGTTCTCGCAATTCCCATCGTTCGCTCTACGAACTTCATTATCACCTTTCAATCTTTTGTGTGATTCTCTTTTAAAACTTCGCGAACTTTGCGCACTTTGCGTGAGATTTTTTCTACTGCCTACAGTCTTCCCATCGTTCGCCTGACGGCGAATGCGTAATTCCGTTCGCTAACGCTCGCTGCATTACCGCCTTCCAATCTTCTACTGCCTACTGCCTCTTGCCTACTGCCTACTACCTCCCTTCTCCCCTCCCCCTCGATTTTTCCTGTTTTAAAACTATAATGGAACCTATGAATATATCTAAATATGAGTTTGACGTTATAGTTGTTGGCGGGGGTCATGCAGGAATAGAAGCCGCTTGCTCAGCCGCTCGAATTGGAGCTAAAACCGCGCTTTTAACCGGGAATCTGGATACAATCGGAATGATGAGCTGCAACCCGGCTATTGGCGGGGTGGGGAAAGGGCACATCGTTCGAGAAGTTGACGCTTTAGGCGGCGTGATGGGTCTGCTTGCCGACAAAACAGGGATTCAGTTTCGAATGCTTAACCGAAGCAAGGGACCTGCCATGCAGGGACCGCGCGCCCAGTCGGATAAAGCTCTGTATCGAAACGAGGCGAAATTCTTTTGTGAACAGCAGCCGAACCTGACTTTGCGTCAAGAGCAGGTTATTAGTCTGATAACTCAAGTCGAAAATGGAAAACGGATCATTCGCGGCGTTACAACTCAAACCGGGTCAGAGTATTTTGCGAATGCCGTCGTTCTTTGCGCCGGGACGTTCCTGCATGGAATCTTGCACTACGGAACCTCTCAAATTCCCGGCGGTCGATGCGCGGAAGCCCCGTCCGTTGGGTTGAGCCAATCGCTGACAGAAAACGGCATTACTCTAAAAAGGTTCAAAACGGGAACTCCAACCAGAATTAATTCCCGGTCTGTCAACTACAGCAAACTTATTGAACATCCCGGCGATCCCGTTCCGGAACCGTTCTCCTTTATGACCTCGTCTATCGACAGCGAACAGATTCCGTGCTGGATGGCGCATACCAACCCAACAGTTCATAAAATCATTACTGACAACCTCGATAAAGCCCCGATGTACACCGGGCAGATAACCTCAACCGGACCTCGCTACTGTCCGTCGATTGAAACAAAAGTCGTTCGATTTGCCGACAAAACCGCTCATCAGATTTTTTTGGAACCGGAAGGACGCCGCACAAACGAAATGTACGTCAACGGTCTTTCGACCAGTTTGCCACCGTACATTCAAGACGCAATGATTCACTCTATTGAGGGGTTGGAAAACGCAGAAATAATCCGGTACGCGTACGCTATCGAATACGATTACGCCCCTTCTCAAGGTCAGATTCGCCTCACGTTGGAAACAATGGCGGTTGACGGCTTGTATTTGGCAGGTCAGCTCAACGGAACGACCGGATACGAAGAAGCGGCAGCGCAAGGCTTGATTGCCGGCGCCAATGCGGCGCTAAAATGCGCCGGGAAAGAACCGATTAAACTCACAAGAGAACAGGCGTATATCGGAGTCATGATAGACGATCTGGTAACTCGCGGTGCGGAAGAGCCGTACAGAATGTTTACCTCTCGGGCGGAATGTCGGTTGCGTCTCCGTGCGGACAACGCCGACCGCCGTCTAACGCCAATCGGTCGTTCGTGCGGGTTGGTGGACGACGTTCGCTGGCGCGCATTCGAAGAAAAAATCGCCTGTTTGGAATCTACGGTGGAATTTCTCCAAAACACCCGGTTTGACGGCTATTCCGCGTGGGAACATTTACGGCGACCCGGTCTGACCTGGGAAGCGCTGGCTGAAAAATACCCCTCGTTGCATAGCGTTCCCTATCGAGTTACAGAGCAAATTCTTAACGACGCCAAATATTCCGGTTATTTACAGCAGGAAGACGAATTCAACGCCCGACAGGGCAAAATCGGTCGCCGGCGCATTCCTGACAACATCGATTATTTCGCTATCAAACACCTCCGGATGGAAGCGAAAGAGGCGTTGAGCAAAGTTCGTCCGGAAACAATCGAGCAGGCGGCTCGAATAGGAGCGATTACCCCGGCTGACATTGCCGTTTTAACAATTTATCTGGGAAAATAAGAGGTAGTAGTTTTAATTCGGAATTCGGAATGCGGAATTACGCAAGCGCCACATAAAACGTTCTCGCAACTCCATAACCATTCGCCTGACGCCTAAGCGTAATTCCGTTTCCGATGGTCGCTCCGTTACCGCCTTTCAATCCTAATGCTTTCCCTCCGCATTCTTAACGCAATTTAGAATTCCTGCGTGAAGTTTTTCATTTGACGTAGCCAGCAGGTCAGCGCGGTCAACGTTAAAGGGCGCCCCGTCCGCGGCGGTTACAATCCCGCCCGCCTCTCGAACCAGCAGAACGCCGGCGGCAACGTCCCACGAATGGGCGGAAAAGTTCATTGTCGCGTCAAAGACCCCTCGAGCCGTATACGCCAGGTTTAACGCTAACGAACCGGTGCGACGCATCGCTTGACATTCTCCTGTCAGTTTTAGGAACGCTTGAAAATCGGAGCAATTCTGCGTTACGTTTGGTGGAAATCCAAAGCCGATAAGAGAATCGATAAGTTTCTCAACCTTGGAAACGCGAAGCTCTTTCCCGTTCAGCCAGGCGCCGTGCCCCGCAACGGCAGAATAGAATTCGTCATAGCACGGCGCGTAAATCCCGCTTATAAACAGCTCGCCGCGAAATTCCAGCGCCAGCGAAACGCAAAAATGCGGAGAGCCGTGCGCGTAGTTGGTGGTGCCGTCCAACGGATCGAGAATCCAGCGATATTCCGAATCCTCCGGCGGTTTCGGGTAGTTTATATCGTCAATCGACTCTTCTCCAACAAATTTATGCGTTGGAAACGCCTCGGCTAAAATGTCTCGAACCGCTTTTTGAGCGTTACGGTCTGAATCCGTAACCAGATCTCGAACGTCTTTATGGTATACGTTGGCAGATCCCAAACCATCCAACAGGACTTTTCCTGCCGCAAAGCACGATTCGCGAAGAATTTCTGTAAAGTTCGGCATAGTTATTTATCTTGACGTAAAAGGTAACTTGTCTCTTAAATTTATTCAGAAAGTATAGCGCTAAAAGACAATAATTACAAGAGGAAAGATCAAGAATTTTAGTTCCCTGGGTGCGAAGACGGCGATTAGCTTATGGATTCGAGGTTCTTGTTGCCGACCGCCCCCGCGCCAATCCGTTGGATGAACCATATTTTTTGTCGCCCTTGACAGGGTTGCACCAAAAAGTATAAGTCGGAGGCCAAGCGGTCTTAG
>JAZQDP010000524.1:0-6126 GCA_045546875.1 Thermoguttaceae bacterium
CGCCCGGAACTTCATACGAAATAATGGTTCAAACGGGCGGTAATTTTTCAGGTCAGTATGCTAACGACGCCTTCTGGAATGCGCTTTTATCTCCTAATAGCGCTGAAGGATGGGGGCTGTCCGTAAACGGCAACACAGTAAACGCGGTGTTTACTCAAGGCGATACCCCCAGCGACGTTGCTGCCGTTCCAGAACCGTCAACATGGGTAATGCTTATCCTCGGCTTAATTAGTGGAATCGCCTTTATTCGTAAAAAACGATAAAAGGCTCCTTGCCCCCTCGCGACCGTAAATAAAAGAGCGTTATGCTGCGATAGAACGCCGTAAAAACCTCTACGGCATCGACTGATAACGAATCCGTATTATTATTGGCATCATCCAACCGACGATTATCGCAATAATGGAGATTATCACCAAAAGCCAAAACAAACTAACGTTGTCGAGAATACTTAAAATCCAACCTCCTACAACGATCAGAAGGCAGAATAAAAAGCTGAGAATCTCTAACGTAATGCTGATAATAGCATTCGCAATCGTTTCAAAAACGTAAAGAATTCCCCCCGCAATATTAATAATCGCTTTCCCGAAAGAGGGGGAATCGTCATCGTCGTCATAATCTCTCATTTACGCATTCTGAACAAAACAGTAAAACAAGCTGAGTTAGTCAATAACCGTTTCTCGGATAACTTCGTCGATAGTTGTCATACCAGAGAAAATCTTGGTTAAGCCGGATTCTCGCAGCGGACGCAAGCCGGACTGCAACGCAACGTCTCGAATCTTTTCGGTTGACGCGCCTTCGTTGATAATGTCTCGCAGTCGGTCGTTCATAATGAGCAGTTCATGAATGGCGGTTCGGCCTTTCAAGCCGGAACCGTTACAGGTATTGCAGCCGCGACCGTGATAGAATTTTTTCCCGAGAATTTCATCGGGTCCCAAGTCGAGCGAAACGAGCTGTTCCTGGCTGGGCATGGTTTCTTCTTTACATTCGGTACAAATTCGTCGAACGAGTCGTTGCCCCAAAACGGCTTCCAGCGTAGCGGTAAGCAGGAAGGGCGGGATGCCCATATCTCGCAGACGCGTAACGGTGCTCGGGGCGTCGTTGGTGTGAAGCGTACTGAAGACAAGGTGCCCGGTAAGTGAGGACTGAACGGCAATTTCCGCCGTTTCGAGGTCTCGAATTTCACCGACAAGAATCTTGTCTGGGTCTTGTCGCAAAATGGAACGCAGGCAGCGGGCGAACGTATTTCCAATCGAGGCGTCAACCGGAATCTGGATAATCCCGTCGATATCGTATTCGACCGGGTCTTCGGTTGTCATAAGTTTTTCCTCAATGACGTTCAGTTCGTTCAAAGCGGCGTACAGAGTTGTCGTTTTTCCGGAACCCGTTGGTCCGGTAACGAGAATAATGCCGTTTGGAATTCGAATCAGCTTGCGGAAGTCCAGCAGAATGCCGGGATCCATGCCGACGTTGTCCAGATCAAGCAGAATAACCGAACGGTCCAGAATTCGCAAAACGGCGCTTTCTCCGAACATGGTTGGCAGAATACTCACACGCAAATCGACCGGGTGCCCGCCGACGGAAAGTTCAATACGACCGTCCTGCGGCAAACGTCGTTCAGCAATGTCGAGGTTTGCCATAACCTTGATTCTGGTCGTCAACGCCAGAGCCAGATGTTTGGGCGGAGGAACCATTTCGTACAAAGCGCCGTCCGCGCGAACGCGAATTTTGAACTCGTTTTCAAACGGTTCGAAGTGAATGTCAGACGCTCGGTCGCGAATTGCCATGAGCAAAACCATGTTGAGCAGTTTACGAACCGGGGCTGACTCCGCCATCGCTTGCGCGCCGGTAAGGTCGATCGTTTCGTCAAGAGAATTGGCTGCCAAAAGCGCTTTATTAAGCTCGGCATCCTGCTCAATTTCGGTCAGAACGATATCCATCGTGTCGATCGACGCAACTTCATAATATTTGGCGTACGCCTTGTTAATATCCGCTTCTGACGCCACGGCAGGACGAATGTCGTAACCCAGCTGAGTTCGAAGTTCGTCAATAACCTGAAGCTGCTGCGGCTGAGCCATGGCGACGGTCAGAACGTTACCTTCCAAACTGACGGGAATACTTTTGTAAACTTCCGCCTGAGCAGGCGAAAAAATAGCGATAACCTCTGGACGAATCTCCGTTTCCGCCAGATTGTATGCGGGAACGTTAAGGTGATCCGCCAGAGCTTCTACCAGCTGCTCGTCGGTTATCAGTCCAAGGGTAATGGCAAGCTGACCAAGGAGTTCGTGACGGTGCACCTTCTGCTTTTCCAGAAGAATGTCGAGCTGTTCCGGGGTAATAAAGCCGTGGTCAATCATGACCTGACCGATTCTTTTAATTGCCATGGTAATCTATATAAAATGAAAAGTAAATGTCAGGTGGATACTGATGAGTGAATAACAGTTCTGATTTTTTGCGTAAATCGCCGCAGATCAATCAGACGTTTCCGCCGCATCCATAAGCCCGCGTTCGGCTCTGGCAATGCGTTCCACAACGTCTTCCGGGCGGTTGGCTTTGAGGATGGCGTCTTCTTTTGCGATGACGCCGTCTCGCCACAGTTTGAACAGGTTGTCGTCCAATAATTGCATACCCTTTTTAGCGCCCGTCTGCATCGTAGAGGTAATTCGGAAGAGTTTATTCTCACGAATCAGGTTTGCCGTAGCGGGGTCAACAACGAGCATTTCGTAAGCGGCAACTCGACCGCCGCCGATTCGAGGCAGCAGAGCCTGGCAGAGAATGCCCAAAATGGACGACGCCAGCTGCGTTCGGATCTGGTCTTGCTGAGTCGTTGGGAAAACGTCGATAATACGGCTGATTGTGCTCGGCGCGCTGGAAGTGTGAAGCGTACCGAAAACAATGTGCCCTGTTTCCGCTGCCGTAATAGCGGTTTCGATGGTTTCCAGGTCTCGCATTTCACCGACGAGAATGACGTCAGGGTCTTGACGCAGGGCGCGGCGAATCGCTTCCGCAAACGAGGGAACGTCAACCCCGATTTCGCGCTGGTTGATCGTGCTCTTGATATGGTTGTGGTAGAATTCGATTGGGTCTTCGACCGTAATGATATGACGGTCAACCGTTTCGTTGAGGTGTTTAACCATAGCGGCAAGGGTTGTCGTTTTACCGGAACCGGTAGGTCCCGTAACGAGAATCATGCCGCGAGGACGCAAAATCAGCTCTGCAATCACCGGCGGCGTGTTGAGGTCTTTGAACGACATCAACTTGACCGGAATCTGACGCAAAACCATTGCGACGCACCCCTTCTGTTTGAAGACGGAAACGCGGAAACGAGCCTGGTCGCCAAAGGCAAACCCGAAGTCTGTACCGCCGACTTCCTGAAGTTCCTGCTGGCATCGTTCCGGCGTAATGCTTTTCATCAACGCGACGGTGTCGTCCGGCTCCAAAACCTTGGTTTCCAGACGCGTCAGCGTACCGTGAAGACGAATTACCGGCGGCTGACCCACTGTAATGTGCAAGTCGGAAGCCCCTTTGTTTACTACTACCTGTAACAGTTTATCGATTTGAATAAAAGCCATGATGATAAAATTTAATTGTTCTAAAGGAAAAATGAGCTGCTAGCCATTAGCTTCTAGCTATTAGCTTGATAAACCTGATTCGTGCATTATCGCAAGAAACAAGATTAACCAAGCTAGCGGCTAGGAGCTAGCAGCTAGAAGCTAATAGCTAATAGCTAGCAGCTAGAAGCTAACACCCTACGCTACTCTTCCTGGAGTTTTGCAACTCTCATAACTTCGTCGATGGTTGTAACGCCCTTGAACGCTTTTTTTATTCCGTCCCAGTAGAGGGTGCTCATTCCTTCCTGGATTGCGGCGGTTCGAATCGCGCCGGTCGTGGCGGCGGCAAACGTCAGTTCGCGAATTTTACTCGACATTCGCATCAGTTCGTAAATGCCCATTCGACCGCGAAAGCCTTTGCCGGAACAGTTTGGGCACCCTTTGCCGTGCATAAACGTGGCGTTGACGACTCTCGGGTCGTTGATGTTAAGCCCAGCCGCTTCCATCGACGCGGGGGACGGCGTGTACTGCGTTTTGCATTTCGGGCAGACGCGGCGCACAAGACGCTGAGCCATAATCGCAATCACGGACGACGCTATGAGGTAATACGGCACTTTCATATCCGCCAGACGGGTAACGGCAGACGGGGCGTCGTTTGTATGAAGCGTGCTAAAGACAAGGTGCCCTGTCAGCGACGCCTGAATGCCCATCTGAGCCGTTTCCAAATCTCGCATTTCCCCCACCAAAATGACGTTGGGAGCCTGACGGAGCATGGCTCGAATAACCCGGGCGAAGTCCAAACCGATTTCGTGTTTGATTTCGACCTGGTTAATGCCTGCCAGATAGTACTCGACCGGGTCTTCCGCCGTAATGATTTTTCTGTCTGGCGTGTTGAGTTCGTTTAGCGCCGCGTACAGAGACGTTGTTTTGCCGGAACCCGTTGGACCGGTAACCAGAACGATGCCGTTTGGACGCCGGATGAGCGTTTGGAGGGCGTTATAATCTTCTTCGACAAACCCCAGCTGACGCAACCCGACTTTGATGGAGTCTTTATCCAGAATTCGCATAACGACCGACTGCCCGTGGTTGGTCGGGATAACGCTCACGCGGAGGTCGAGTTCCTTTTCGCCCAGGGTAACTTTAATTCGACCGTCCTGCGTTCGGCGCCGTTCGGCTATGTCCAGCTTTGAGAGAATCTTTATACGGGAGAGGATGGCTCCCAACATTCGTCTGGGGGGCGAGTTCCGTTCGACCAGAACGCCGTCGATCCGATACCGAATTCTGACCCGGTCTTCAAACGGTTCGATATGAATGTCGGACGCGCGAGACTGGACGGCTTCCGAAATAATCAGATGAACCAGCTTTACGACGGGGGAATCCGGGTTGTCTGGCATGCCGCCGTCGTCGTCTTCGTCGTCGTCCGTTTCGGTAAAATCGATTTGCGTGTCGGTAAACTCCTGGAGCATCGCCTTGGCGTTATCCTGCCCGCCGCCGCCGTAATGCCGGCTGATCGCTTCGACAATTGCCTCTTTCGACGCGACGGCAAACTTGATTCGCTTGTTGAGAATAAACTGCAGCTTGTCGCTCAGGGCGAAATCGTCCGGCTTCGACGTTACGACCGTCAACGCGCTTTCGTCTGCCGTGAGAGGAATGACCGCGTTCTCGCGAGCCACCGACTCCGGAACCATTTCTATTATATTCGGAGGTATGGCAATGTCTTCCAGATAAACGTATTCATACCCCTGAGAGTCGGCGTACGCTTTCATAACGTCTGAACTTTTGGCAAACCCCAGCTTGATAATCGCGTCCTGAATGGGAATTCTATCCTGCTGAGCCGCCTCCGCCGCCGCCGAAATCTGCGTGGGACTGACAAGCCCCTTCTGAACCAAAAGGTCTGTAAAACTTAACGTTCGTTTTGCCATTGCAATTCAAAATCTTTTTGCGAGTTTTTTTTAGATAAGGATTATACAAAACAAGCTAAACTGTCTCCAGCGGAATTAGCGATTGGCAATCGACGCAAAGCGCTCCAATAATCGCCTACTGCCTACTGCCTACTGCCTACCGCCACCTGCCTACTGCCTCCTATTTTAATACATTATCGAACGATTTACAACCCCCAGCACACTTTTTTTCTTAAATTTATCAAAAAGACCCAAAAAAGAAGGAGAAGATGAACGATATTGCATTAAACTTTATCGATTCCCCCCTCCTCTGGCATACGATCAGACTGATTTAATGAAGTCTCACATGCGGAGACCGGCAACAAAACCTTGCATAGCCGAATACATTCCTTGACCGTTCAACGAAACACCAGCCCTCCTTTTTTTTCCTCTTGCAATTGGAATTCTCGCTCCGTGTTATTTTATACGGTTCTGATTCAGCGCTTTTTTTGGAAAAACGTTTAAAATCGCTATTGAAAAAAAAATCAAAATCCGTATAATGCAAGTCAGGATAAACGAAATACGGGGGGTAAATGAGCTATTAGCTGCTAGCTACTAGCCGCTAGCTTGGTTATCCCTATTCCTTGCGATAACGCACGAATCAGGTTTATCAAGCTAATAGCCAGGAGCTAGAAGCT
>JAZQDP010000525.1:0-13344 GCA_045546875.1 Thermoguttaceae bacterium
CCGTCCTTTTGGCTATGACCCTGTTTGCGGCGCCCTGCTTTGCAGACAAAGCGCCTGTTCAGAAAAGCGCAGCAGCCCCTGCAAGCTACACCGTTCCAGAAAAAGGAACTCCGGCAGAATATCTGGCGTTTATCAAGAAGATCACAAACGTTGAACGCCCTCAAAACCAAACGCGAAAAGAAGCGGTCGAGTATTTCACCAAGCTGTGCAAAGCTCAGATTACCGCGGCTGACAAAGTCATTGAACACAAGGACGCGAACAGCGAACAGATTCGACAAGCAGCCTCCATTAAAGCCAAGAGCCTGCAGATTCTCGTCAAACTTGGCAGCAAGAAAGCTAAAGCTCTGCTTGACGCTATGCCTGCTGAGTTGAAAAAAGCCAATCAGCCCAAAATCGCAGACGACATTTCCATGGGTTTGATTAATCAGAAATTTCTGGACGCCCAAAAGACCAAAGATTTTTCTGAAATCGAAAAGATCGTCGCGCAAACGACGGAAGCAATCAAAAAGACGCCTGCTGACAACAAGAATAAACTCCAGCGTCTGTACAGAATCAAACTGATTTGCCTCAAAGAACTCGGAAAGCTTAAAGGCGTAGACAATTCCGCAGCTTTTGACGCGGTTGTTGCTGAAGTTAAAGCGGCTGGAATGACGGAAGTAGTCGAAGACGTCGTCTTGAGCAAGCTCGTCAACTCGCTGTCGGATTCTATCACTCGAAATGACAAAGCCCTGTTTGACAAAACCGCCAGATCGGTTGACAGTACAATCAGTTCCTACGGCGCTAAAGCCAACAGCAAAGTAGCGGCTGTCGCCTTCAGAACGGCTTATACCGAAGAAACGTTTAATCCAGCCACTGCCGCCGTCCGGTACACAAATTACGCTAACTATTTTTCCAGAATCCGCGACGCCAAGGTTCAGGAAATCGTTAAGAAGATGCGAGGCGCTGCCAAACGTTTGTCGCTCAAAGGAAAACCGCTCCCCATTACCGGAAAGACGATTGACGGCAAACAGTTCAATATGGCAAACCTGAAAAACAAAAACGTTCTGGTAGTCCCCTGGTCGTCATCAGACCCTGACAGCATTCAAAAACTCAATTATCTCAGACGCGCTTATCCAGCATATAAAGCCAAGGGGTTTGAAGTTGTTGGCGTTGCTATGGACAGGAATCCGCAGAGAGCTATCGCCATGGCAAGACAATACAATTTCCCATGGACTAACATGTCATATCGAGACGCATACGTTGGCTCCGTTCCTTTTTGGATTGATTACGGTTTGGGTCATTTATCTCGTATGATCATGCTCAACCGTTATGGATACGTATCTTCTGCCAACTTGAACTACCGATCTCTGGTTAACGAACTGGACAGAGAATACGGCAGATTAACCAAAGCACAGATTGACGCGTTCAAAGATATTGATTACGATAAATTTCTGGATCGTTACAACGAATACGAATTCGATAAATATCTGGACGGTTACGACTACGATTATCTTAACGATAACTACGACTATCTTAACGACTCCTACGACGACGATTTCGACAACTTCGACGATATCAATGACCTGGATTACATTGACGAAATCGACGCTTTCGACGACGGCGACGCCATTGACGACATTGACGACATCGACACCCTCGACGATATTGACGACATCGACACCGTTGACGGCGTTGACGATATTGACAACTTCGATGACATTGACGACATCGATAGCGACATCGAAAACATAGACGATATTAACGACATCGACAGCGTTGACGATATCAATGGCGTTGACGATATTGATGGCATCGACGATATTACCGACGGTAATGACGCGATTGACAACATCGACGATATTGGCGATGTCAACGATGGCGTTGACGATATTGGCGACGCTGTTGACGACGGCGGTTATGACGACGGCGGAGTTGTTGACGATGGCGGTTACGACGACGGCGGAGTTGTTGACGATGGCGGTTACGACGACGGCGGAGTTGTTGACGATGGCGGTTATGACGACGGCGGCGCTGTTGACGATGGCGGTTATGACGACGGCGGCGCTGTTGACGACGGAGGTTACGACGACGGAGGCTATGACGATGGCGGTTATGACGACTTCTGAGAATCGGCGTAAAGAGTTATAGCTCTTAACTAATTGTCATATCAAACAGTCCGTATAGCGTAAATTTGTTCCGGGATTTATAACGTTTGAACGTTTCTCCCGGGAATAACGATTAGCGCTATACGGATTGTTTTTTTTCGAACCGACGGCGAGACGAGCGCATACCAAAGAGACGAATCAGGAACCCATTTCGGGGGGGAGCGGATATTATCCGCCAAAGAAAAACAATCGCGGACATTGTCCGCGCCCCGGAAAAGAAATCGGAAAAGAAACTGGGCTGAATCAGGCGGCGTTTGGCAGGAAAACGTTGAACCGCGGTGGCGGTTCAAAACGTAATTCCGTTCGCTGACGCGAACTCCATTACCGCCTTTCATTTCTACGGTCAACTGCCTCTATAACAAATACCACTGACCAGAATACAGAACCCACAGCCCCAAGGCTAAATTGGTTATAGCGTGAGCGCAAATGCAGTCTGACAGCGACCGGGTTTTCGACGCCAGGAAGGTAATCGTGCAGAACCAGACAACGCCCGCTATCGCCTCCGGGTGAGTCAAAAGCGGATAGGCAATCGTAACTATCCAGACCATCGGGCACAGCGAGCCGAACGGGACTTCATACCACGGCGTCAATTCCGATTCCGATTTGCTAGCCAACTCCTTGGGATCCGTCCAAAAATATCGCAAGACGAATCCGCGCAGAAAGACTTCCTCTATAATCGGAACGATAATCGCAAGCCCCGCTAAACGAAGGATAAATCCTAATTTCAGCATTGAAGCCTGTGGGTCGGAAGACGTCTCGCCAAATCCCCAGTCGAACCCCGGTCGAGAGGTTGGAAAGATTTTATCTAACCCCATGCCCGGCAATAAATCCGGAATGCTTTGGTTTTTCATCTGGCATATTCCAATCCAGAGCGCAGCGCTGCCTATTCCCGCTAAAATGCCGTACAGCGTCGGCGATTTAAGAAGAGATTTCCATGCGGGAAAGCAAACGGCAATCGCAATAGCCGTCAAAACGAGTTTAACGGCGTAAAAAAGAGGGTAATTCCCTGTCGCAGGTTCTGGTTCAAAACTCGTAACGAGCATGTAGACGACAAACGGCGCAAGATACGGAATCGGTGATTTTTCTGATGTTATTGACAACATTTTCTTTAAATTTTACCTGATTTCTCTAATTTTCTTTGGAATTTAGGGGCAAAGCCCTTGACGAAACCACTTATTTCGAATACTATGTATTATAATATACTTTAGTAGCAGATTGAGAAATTTTGTAGGCTGTATCGGGTTTGCCTGTCGGCGAATGCGTAATTCCGCTCCCCGTTAGTCGATTCAGTACCGCCTTTCATATATCCTCTTACTGCAAAGTTGATATTTCCATTATACCACATTAACAGCTTTTAAGAAGGCGTAAGAAATAAAAATTATTCCAGATCATGATTACACCTCATTTATTTACACGATTGTTCTCCACATTTGTTTTCGTCTTGAGTCTATCCTTTATCGCAAGCGGCTTGTTCGCCCAAGAAGCGGCTCCAGCTCCAGCGCCGGCTCCCGCCGCTCCCGCTAAACCAGCGCAAGCTAAACCAGCGCAAGCCAGACCGGCTCCAGCCGCGCCTGCCGCCACTCCGGCTGTTGATAAACCGCTCAGCTTCCGGTTCCGAGAAATCGAAAAAGAAACCGACCTGGACAGAATCAAAAATCAAACCGCCCAGATTATCAGTAAAGGCGACTTCGATAAACCGTCAGACAAAGAGGTCTTCGCGCAATTCTATAAAGATTATTTCTTCGGTCGATGGATCAACTACGGTAAAATCTATCAGATAGACGCCTATCCGGAAGTCCTCCGAAAGCAAGCCCGAACCACGCGTAACGCGGCGGAAAAGAAAAAGCTCGAGGCGGCGGCTAAACGATGGACGTATCCCTGCTTCATCGAAGATTTCCGCAGCGATCTTAACCGCAGTCGTAACGACGGCGAACCGCAAAAAATCGCGGTAAAATCAGCATACGATTTCGCAATGGAAGTTATTGCCAGTAAAAACGCACAGTGCACGCCGGCGGTTAAATACAACTGCGTCCTGCTGCTGGGCAACCTTTACTATCGAAAATCGGCGTCCGCAATGGATTTACCAGTCGTTTACAACGCGGCGTTTGAAACTCTGATTAAAATCGCCTCCGGCGCCAGCACGCCTCGATATCTGCGTATCGGTTCGTTAATGGCTCTGAACCAGATTATTGAGGAAACCAATCTCACCGACAAACAAAAATCAGACGTTTACAACGTTTTGCTGAACATTGTCAAAGTCAAGGTTGACCCAGCGGCTTTCGCGTCGTCAAAAGACGATCCCTCTGGCGAAGGCGCCAACTGGACTCGCCGCCTGGCGGTTGAAGGATTGCGTCTTTTGGCTGACTTTAACGCCAGAGTCGATAAAACCAACGGCTTTTATCCCGGAAAAGAAGCTCTTGCAGAAGTCTACAAAATTATTGTCGATAAAAACGCTCCGATGACGCTGAGAATTGAGGCGTTAGAATCGCTGGGAAGCTATAACTTCAATAAATACTCCGAGCTGAAAGCCAAGTTGCCGCCATCGCTGCAAAGAGTGGTTGCCTCCCTGATTATCGAAGCCATTCAGTTGGAACTGGATCGCAAAGTCGATAAACTCGTTTGGGGAGACGAAGCAGAAGAGGCGTTGAAGCGCAACGGCGCAGAAGAGAATTCGTCAGAACCTGTCGATACAACCAACAACGCTATTTTCCTTCTTCAGCGCGCGTTGCCGGTAATTTATTCCGCTAAAGTCGCTCTGGAAGGCGTCAACGTTTCAAAAGGATGGAGCGGAATTTCAAAATTCGGGTCAAACGACGACGTCGCCAACGCCGACGCGATGCTCACCACAATCAAGCGAGACGTCAACACCGTTCTTAACGATTTGACAAAAGAACTGCTGCCCTCCAGCTCCACATCAAGAGGAGGCGAATTGGGTTCTGAGATGGAAGAAGATTTTGACCCGGTCGATAAACTGCAGGAAGTTACAACCGCATTGAAAACCATTCAAGACGCTTTCAGACCATTTATCGAATAGCGTCCAGGTTGGGGGAAAACCCGTTCATTCTGTTTTATTGTACACATTCCGGGAACTTGCGTTCCCGGTAAATATTTTATATTCTTATGCACCAAACACTGTTTTATATTCCTGAACAAATATTTGGAATACCTGTTTTCGGTTTTGGAATTTTACTGGTTGTATGGCTTGTTATAACCGGAATTTCCCTGTATTTGGACTACCGTAAATCCGGTGCGAAATCCGTCGGTTCTTTTCTGATAGTTGTCGCGTTAGGGGCGGCGGCTATTGTTTGGGTTTTACCCAATATCGTCAAACCGGCAGGGCTTCCCATTCAGAGTTACGGGGCGATGATGCTGCTGGGGATTATTTCCGGCTTAATCCTGGCAATCTGGCGCGCTAAAAAATATAACTACAACGCCGACTTGATTGTTACGCTGGTTCTCTGGATGTGCATTTTGGGAATTATCGGCGCAAGACTGTTTTTCTGTATCGAGTACTGGCAAGATATGAAAGCCGACACCGTTCAGCAAACGATAATCAACTGCCTGAGTTTTACCGAAGGCGGACTTGTCGTTTACGGCTCTCTTTTCGGCGGCTTGATAGGTGTGATTATATTCATTCTAATTACTCCTAATCCGAATCAGGAGACAGAAAACCGCAAACGGCTATCCTTTTGGAGAATAATGGACATCATGGCGCCGTCGATGGTGTTGGGCTTGGCGTTGGGTCGAATAGGCTGTTTTCTCAACGGCTGCTGTTTTGGCGGCGTCTGCGACGTCGATAAATACCCGTGGGGAGTTACCTTCCCGGCTGGATCTCCGCCGTTTATGTCTCAGGTGGAACATGGGCTTATCAATTTATCGGAACAGCCGTTACAGGGTTTGACGCTCGAACGAATATTCCTGCCTGACAACCATTGGGGGATAATCGTCAAATCAGTAACGCCCAACTCTCCGGCAGAAAAAGCCGGCATGAAAGCCAACGACTTTATTTTAGCCATTAACGACGCGCCCGTTGCAGACCGGGACGGCAACGCTCATCTGGAATGGGCGTACTATTGCCTCACTGCGGGGTCAAGGACATCAGGCGTTGTAAAAATCAAAAGACACAACGCCCCGGACGCCGTCTGGAAATACGATTCTACAAACGAGCTGCGTTCCCTGCCCGTTCATCCGACGCAACTCTATAGCGTTCTTAACGCTTTGGTAATATTTACAATCCTGCTCCTGTTTGACCGGTTCAAGCATTGGGAAGGGGCAACGTTTTTACTGCTCGTTACCCTGTACCCGATAACTCGCTGGATTTTAGAAGCCATTCGAATCGACGAATCCGGAGCGTTCGGCACATCGATGAGTATTTCACAGCTCGTTAGCCTGGTCGTTTTGCCAATCGTATGCTGTTTATGGGTCTATTTATGGCTTTCCAACCGGAACCGGGCGCTCGATAACAAGCAGTAGCCAAAGCGTTCTATTCGCTTATAATGCATCGAAATCCGAAGTTGCCGTCCTGATAATCCGGGTCGCTATAGCCTCTGGTGGCGCATCGGCAATAATTTGCGCTTTCGTGCCACCCTCCACCTCGAAAGAGACGAAACGAGCCGGTTTGCGGTCCCGTCGAATCGGTTACGTCTTTATTCTCGTAGGCGCCGTACCAGTCTGCACACCATTCCCAAACGTTTCCTGTCATGTCATACAGTCCCCACGCGTTTGGCTCTTTGGAACCGACGGGCTGAGTTTTACCTCCGCAGTTGTCGGCATACCACGTCGTCTTTTCCAGGTCGCCGGGGTACGCGCCTGTACTGCCAGCACGGCATGCGTATTCCCACTGACATTCTGTTGGCAACTGCAATTTCAACCCTGATTGAGAGCATTTCTTGCAGAACTCCTGACAGTCGCTCCACGAAACGCACTCGACAGGTTTGCTCTCGTCCTTAAATCGGCTTGGATTATCGCCCATGACGGCAGACCACTGCTTTTGCGTCGTCTCCGTTTCCATAATCCAGAACCCTTTAGTCAGCGTCGCTTTATGAGGCGTTTCATCGTCAAAACGCCCCGGTTCAGTTAAAGGCGACCCCATGACAAACGAACCGGCAGGAACCCAGCGGAATGCAAATTCCACGCCGTTGACGACAACCGTTTTTCGGGCGCCGGCGGTGCGTTTCAAGTCCAGTTCAGACCCTGTTTGAGCAATGCTGCAATTGACAAACTGAAGCCAACAAACAATCGCCCCCAAAGCGATAGCAATGACGCTGATGATAAAATACTCTGTTTGTTTCATAATACGATTTATCTTTCGATTTTAAATGTTGGTAATATGAAAAAGCGAGAACTCGGCTAACGTTGCAACCCAATTCTCGCATTTTTTATCCTGTTATCTCATTTCGGTTAAGCCGCGCGTTTGAGCAGAACGTTCTGCTGCGTTCGCAAGGCGTGCTGATAGTCCATTTTTTCCATCTGCCAGCACTGAATTCGTTCCAGCAACTCGTTTTCTTTAAGTCGAAGCTGATGTTCCTTCTGATCCAGAGCCTGACGTCTTTGAGCCAGTTCGATGCTCTGTTCGTCGATGGACTGTTCGATAGCTTCTTTCTTGAGCTGCAGATTGTGAATCTGTCGAGCAACGTCGTCGCGATACGCGGTCAGTTCCGCCTTCTTTCTGTCGAGCTGTTCTCGAATCTTCTGGTACTGGTACGTGAACTTTTCGCGAATGCTGACAATCGACTTCTTCAAGGCGTCCGGAGCGGCAGAGCGTGACAGACTGACCCAAAGTTCTTCCGTTGACAACCGAATTTCGAGCGTGTCCTGGTTGAGCTTCATGAGGTTTTGCCGCGCCTGTTCGTAAGCCTGACGCTGACGTTCGAGGGCTTCAAACCGGGCTGACATCTGCCGTCTGGCATTAGCCATTTCCCGATTCTTGCGCGCCATTTCGTCGTCAAATTTTTGCTGGAACGCTGCACATTCCTGTTCGTGTCGAGCCTGAGCCTGGAGCAAATTCTGCTTGATCGTTTCCAATTCCTGCCGCGACGCGGTTAACGATTCCTCGTAACTGTTGAGAACTTCTTCTCTGCCGCGCAGTTCTTCTAAACGCTGTTTAATCGCGTCTTCCTGCTGGGCAATCTTTTGCTGGAACTGGTTTTCACGAACGGTCAATTCCGCCATAATGCTGTCCGCTTTCTTTTGCGCCGTCTGGATAATGGAATCCGCTCTCTGATTGACGTTTTGAATAATCGTATTGACTCGATTCTGAGCAACCTTCTTTTGCTGATTCTCGTATTCGCGGATCTTTTCCATTTCGGCTTCGCGCACTTTCGCGTTTGACGCTTCCAATTCCTCAGTTCGCTGACGAATGGAATCGGCAACCTCTTCATCTCGCGTTTTCAGAGCGCGAACCATTTCCGCAATGCGATGCTCTTTCATTTCCAGTTCGCTTGCCCAGTTTTTTAACTGAGACATCTTTTCGACAAAATCGACTTTTCCGCTAACGACTTCGTTGAGCTGACTGAGTTGTGAGTCCTTTTCCGAACCGGGAAGCTTAATTTCACTGAGCGTCTTGTTGAGCCGACTTTCACGTTCCATCAGGCTCTTTTCGATTTCCGCCAACGCGCGTTCTTTTTCCTCGCACTGAGCAAGACGCTGTTTGAGGTTTTCTTCGTGAGCGACGATGCCGTCTCGCAGACGGGTGAACCGTTCCTTTTCCGACTTCAGATCATTCGCCTGAGCGCCAAGACCTTCGCGCTGCTGAACAAGGGCTGCCTCACGCTTTTTGAGGTCGGATTCATGTTCGTCCAAACCGTCTTTAATCGACTGAACCTGTTTATGCGCGTCCTGAATCATATTTTTCGCTTGTTCGTTGGCTTGAGCCAAAATGGAATTGACGCGACTCTGCGTCTCGTCCTTTTGCTTCTGCTCCTGCAGTTTCAGCTTTGCCAGCTCGCTTTCTCTCATCTTGAGAAAATCCTGCTCGCACTGCTTTTGCTTTTGTTCCAGAGAAGCAAACCCTTTTTCCAGTTCAGCAGCTTTATCGTCCAACGTTTTTTTCACGGATTTCATTTCCGCCACCTTGGCAGCGTACTCTGTGTGACGCTGCGCCAGCTTCTCATTTTCTTTGAGCAGCTGATTTTCACGATTTTCCAAATCGCGAGATCGAACGTTTACTTTATCGAGAGCGTCTTTAACCTGCTGTTCGCTTTCCTTCAGAGCAATATAACGGCGATCGAATTCCTGCTCTTTATCGGAAAAGAGCTTCTGCCGCTGGCTCAACGCTTTTTCTTTGGCTTCAATCGACTCCATTCGCTGCGTCAGAACGGCTTCAATTTGATTTTTCTGTTCGTTGAGATCCTTTTCAATCGCGGTTTTCTGACGAATGGTTTCTTTATGAGCGTTGGCAATAATATGCTTGCATTCTTCGTCCGCATCGAGCAGTTTTTGAGTTATCTCGCTCTTGGAACGCTCTTTTTCCTGCGCCAATTCAAACTGAACGCTCTTTTTACGTTCCTGGAGAGATTTTTCAAAGTCTTCCCGCTTTTGATCCAGCTCTTTTTCTAAAGCCTGCTTTTGCTGAATTTGCTGCTTTTCAAACGCCAGCATTGCCGCTTGCAGTTTTCTCTCTTTTTTCTCTAATTCCTCTTGACGACTATTAATTTCTTCTTCTTTATTTGCCGCCAATAGCCGCGTCGTACGCGCAGCGTTTTCCAGTTCTGCGGAACGCGCGTTGAGCTGAGCTTCACGACGATCCATATCGTCCTGACGCTTTTTAACATAATCTGCTATTCGACTAGCTTGATCTTGAAGCTCGTTTCCTAGCTGCCAGCCCGAATTGGAATCCGAGCTGTCAGAGGGCGCCGAACGCTTCTCAGAACCGCTGCGAATGGAAAGTTTGTCGATGTTTAAATCGAAATCGCTACGAACAACGCCAAAGGATGCCATGGGTCTTACCTTATGTTAAAAAAACTATAATTACGCATCGACACAATGCCTACAATTGATACAATCGTCAAAGTTTACCTAGTCCTTTAAGAAAAATCCAAATTTTGCTCTCCCTAGGGGATGCCGAGTCCTTTATCCCTGATATTTTCTGCTTATTTCCACATATTTTATCCGTTATATTTGTCCTTATTTCATCAATACGTTCAAATCATCATTAATCATTACGAATTAAAAAACTCTCCTCTTGACATTATATTAATAAATCGCTATATAACTAGTTAATGAATTGGGTAAATAGTATACTGACGTCGTCAATACTTCTGCTGGTATCGCTGGCAGGGTGTAGTCATATATCTATATTCCAAAACCCTGACAACGGTAAAATAGAGCCTCAATCCATGTTGCCGCCCATTCCGACGTCGTCCGATTCCGTCGGTTTGGAAATATTTTTTATTCGCCGCAGCGTCAGCGCCGAGGACTGGGCTAAAGACATCTGGGAAAACGTTTCCGAAATTCCCTTCCCCGAACAGACGCGTCAGAAACTGCGCCTGAACGGGTTCCGGTTCGGCGTTTTAGGGTCGGCTCAGACGTCAACGCTGGTCGATATGCTCAACCTGGTCAACCCCGGCTCGCAAGCGCACGCCGATTCCTGGGAAGACGCAATTCAATTCGTTAAAGACGAAAAGGTTATGCGCCGTTACGTCGAACTGACTGCCGGTCAGCCGGCTGAAGCGTTGGCGTCCGACATATACGACCATTTAACGGTTCTGCAAAAAACCGACGAATCTCTCGGCGGCGATTCCTATCAAGAGGCTCAATGCGTCTTTCGACTTATCAGCGCTCCCCGTCCGGACGCCGCGGTCGATTTGACTATTCTTCCCGAAATTCAATATGGGCAGCCCCGGCAACAATACGTTTTCGAGCAGGGGTCGGTTAAAATGGAATTCGGACGCAACCGAAAAACATTTGAATCGCTCCAGATGAAAGTCAAACTCAAGCCGGGAGAAATGGTCGTTCTTTCCAGCCGGTCGGATCAGACGGCTTCGTTGGGTTCGCAATTCTTTTCAGACGCGACCATTCGCGGCGACTTCCAGAAAATCATGATTCTCCGCTTGGCAAGATGGAAATGCGATCCACTCTTCCCGGAAAATGGCATCAAAAAATCCGATTGCGTCAACGAACCAATCGTAAAAGCAAAACCTCCAGAGAGAATCGAACCTGTCGTAATTGACATCGACGATAAAAAAGACCCCGCTAACACAGACTCCGACAAAAAAGAAGGCAAAGAGGAGGAAGAAGCGGAACTCAAAGAAATGCCCGAGCAATAGCGCCGGGAAATTGGATGCGCCAGGCAAGCCACGGGTGTAACCCCGTGGGTATGTTTACGCTATTCCCTCTCGACTCGCCAATAAAAACCCCTCTTAAAAGCAACGAATCACTTTTAAGAGGGGACGGAAAAATGATGATTTACTTAACGGATCGCAACGCTCCTAAAAGCGCTGGGAACTAGTCCAAAAATCCGACTAACTTTCGGCTTCTGGCTGGTTGCTGGAGTTTTTTAACCGCCTTGGCTTCAATTTGACGAATACGCTCTCTTGTAACGCGGAAAATATGCCCGACTTCTTCCAGAGTGTAGCTGTAACCGTCTCCCAAACCGTAACGCAGCCTGATAATTTCTCGTTCTCGATAGGAAAGCGTCTTGAGGACTTCGTTGATTTTTCGCCGCAGCATCTCTTGCGTAGCGTTTGAAGTTGGGCTTTCCGTAACGCCGGGAAGCAGATCTCCAAACTGAGCGTCGTCGTTGTTGCCGACAGGCCTGTCCAAACTGATCGGGTAACGGCTCATTGCCATAACGCGACGAGTTTCTTCTAACGGCGTGTCTGAACGTTCTGCCGCTTCTTCGGCTGTAGGTTCTCGACCGAGTTCCTGCTGCAACTGGCGCAAAACGTTGCGAACTTTCGACATCGTTTCGACCATGTGAACCGGAATTCTAATCGTACGGCTTTGATCTGCCACGGCGCGGGTAATCGCCTGACGAATCCACCATGTTGCGTACGTACAGAACTTGAATCCACGGCGATATTCGAACTTGTCAACCGCGCGCATAAGCCCGGCGTTGCCTTCCTGAATCAAATCAAGGAAGCTCAAACCGCGATTGCGATATTTTTTGGCGATGGAAACAACCAATCGGAGGTTGCCTTCAGACAAACCACGCTTCGCTTTTTGGTATTCGTCCTGAATTTTACGTAAATATTCAACGCGATTCCGCAAGCTCTTGGGGGTTTCCTGAGTCATTCGGAGAATGCCCTGGTATTCGCTCACCCATGGACGCAACGATTCTTCTGAACGCCCCATGGCTCGGTTATTTTTGATTCGTTCGCGAAGATCGTCCACCTGGCGGGACAGCCCTTCCAAAGTGGTCATGAACTGCTCGATTCTCTGCATGCGAAGACCGAGTTCTTCAACCAATCGAGCCGCTTTACGATGCCCGCGCCCCAACTGACGCCATGCCGACATGCGCTTGGTTGGAGACACTCTTTTACTGGTCGCTATTTTATAGTTCACTTGATTGAGCCGAAGAACATAGTCCAACGTTCGCATGTTAGGTCCCATACGACCGAGAATCTGTTCTTTCTCCATCTGGTCTGTAATCGACTGCTGAAGCGTACGATCAAACGGGATTTCGCCCTTTTGAACCAAGTCCAACTGCTTACAGGCTCGCTCCATAACATAGTTGCATTCCAACAATTTTCTGCGGAATTTCGCGCGATTGCGTTCAATCTGCTTGGCAAGCGTAATTTCCTGCTGACGCGTCAGCAACGGGATTTCGCCCATCTGCGTTAAATACATACGAACCGGATCGTCTGACCATGTCTCGCCAACTGCGTCTTTGAGTTCTTCAATCAAATCCGCATCGTCCATCAGACTTTCTTCTTCGTCTACCAGGGGCATAACGCTGTCCGATTTGGAATCCAGGTCCAAACCGTCGGAAATCATTGGATCGGTGTAATCATCGACATCTAAGTTGTCAATTGCTTCGTACAAAGTAGGTCTCCATTACGGGTTATCGTATAAACAGACTTAAGAACCTTCCCTTATCGGGAACTTTCCTGCGTCTAAAAACATCTATAACATAGCATTAGTTTGAAATTTTGCGTCCATTTATTTCTAAAATAGTAAAGGATTACGATTATTCAAACTTTCGCGGTTATATGTTTCACGAACACTCTTTATTGTAATCAAAATAAATTGAAAAACAAGT
>JAZQDP010000526.1:0-9937 GCA_045546875.1 Thermoguttaceae bacterium
GCAGAAGTCGAATTCTCGATTCAGCTTTCGGGAAAGCGGCAACAAGGGCGCTGCGATGAGATTCGCAAAGAACGTAAATGTAGTCGGCATAGCGGATAAGGGTTTCCGAAACATTTTGCGCCACATGCCCAGACATATCCAGCCCCTTTTGGCGCATTGCCTCTTTGGCGTAATCGGAAGCCGGCATGCCAGCCATGGCAGACAACCCGCACGACAGGACAAACCAGCCTTTCTCTTCCAGTTTTTCTGGCGAGCATTTGAGCTGTTCAGCCATCTCTTTTCTGAAAAGCGTTTCAGCCATAGGCGACCGACATGTGTTGCCAGAACAAACAAACAGTACGATATTGGAGGAAATCCTTCTGATTTGTGCCGCAGAGAGCGCTCCAGCGCGCAGAATGGTGGGCGTTGACCCGTCGAACTTAATAACGGTGGACGACTGTTTCCATCGCGTTGGTCCATCATCGACAATAATGTCGACATCGTTTTTAAGGTCGTCAATAACCTGTTTCCCGTCTAACGGGTCGCTTGTTCCGTGATGGTTGGCGCTGGTCAGCAGAAGCGGTTCTCCAATCTGACGTAAAATTTCCAGTACCAGGGGATGGTCTGGAATGCGAATTCCAACCGTTCCTTTTGGCGCACAAGCCTGCTGGACAATAGGCGGGAAGGCGTCTAACGCTCCTGAACGAAGCGGTAAAACAAACGTTATCGGACCAGGGCACACGCGCCGGAACAGCTTTTCAACTTTTGACTTCCACGGAGCCGCCAACTCGCGAGCGCTGTCAATATCCGGCACGACCAAGGAAAACGGGCTCTCCGCAGACCGGGCTTTAAGACGGCTAAGACGTTCTATGGCGCTAGACAACGAAGGAGAAGCAGCTATTCCATAAACCGTTTCCGTAGGCAATGATACAAGTTTTCCTGACTGGAGTGCGTTTACCAGCTTGAGCGCCTGTTGCTGCGTTTGCGTCGTGTCGAATTGAAGTATTTCTGCTGCCATATTATAATAAAACGAGTAATATTTCTATTGTATCGAATAGATGTAAAGATGTCAAGGTAAAATAGAGAATTTAAGTGTTAAAAGTAAAAAGATTTCGTCCTGCAGAACCATTTCTGAGCGAATTTTTGTAATTTAGAACCGGTATAAATTCCGGTTCTTGGCTGGAATTTTCAAAATTTTCTCAAAAAAAGCCGCACCCCCTATTGCAAAAATAAAAATATTTGCTAGAATGACCTCCGTAAGTTTGAGGAACAGTTGCTCACTGCAACAAACCCTTTAACTAGGGGTCGTAGCTCAATTGGTTAGAGTACCGGACTGTCGATCCGGTGGTTGCGGGTTCGATCCCCGTCGACCTCGATTTGCAAACTTTAGAACGGGTTTTTACTCGTTCTTTTTTTTTTCGATATAATAGACGCGTATTGAGGTTTTTTAATCTGCGATGCGTAATTATGCAAACGTTCTTAAAAGCGAACGCGGTTCTAAATGGCGCCGATTTGCGTCTATGCGTTATAATTCCTCGATTCTATGGACTATCAACTGCTTGATTTCGGAAACGGTCGTAAATTGGAACGGTTCGGCAAGTTTATTCTCGACCGACCTGCTCCAGTAGCTCAGACGGCAAAAAAGCGCCATCCGAAACTATGGAGTCAAGCTGACAGTAAATTCATTCGCGAAAAAGACCTGAAAGGCAAATGGGTTGATGCAATTCCGTTTCCGGATTCCTGGACGGTTTGTATAAATGGTTTGACGTTCAGTCTGAAAAGAACCAATGTTGGACATTTGGGCGTCTTTGTTGAACAGGCTGATAACTGGAACTGGCTTACAAACGTAACGCGTCCGGGAATGAAAGTTTTAAATCTTTTCGCCTATACCGGCGGGTCGTCTATTGCCGCCGCGATGGCAGATCCGTCTGTAGTTGTCAGTCATGTTGATTCTGCCGCGAACACGGTTCAATGGGCAAAAATTAATGGTCAGCTTACTCAGCAGGCGACGGGGAAAGAATTGTCAATTCGCTGGTTGGCTGAAGACGCACAACGATTTGTGTTAAGAGAACTTAAACGCGGCAACGCTTACGACGCTTTTATATTAGATCCGCCCAGTTATGGTCATGGAACGAAAGGGCAGGTTTGGAAAATAGCTGAGGACTTGCCGCGACTTTTGGACGAATGTATGGAACTAACCAACAGGGCGCCAGAATACGCTCTTTTAACAGCGCATACGCCGAATTTTTCGGCGGTAGAGCTGGCGCGTCTGTTGGAAGAGCGTCTTCCAGGCGGCTATCGATTTGAATCAGGCGCAATGCGTCCGTACAGCGTCGATTTGCCGCCCCTGTTTAGCGGAGAATTCGTTCGAGTTGTTAAGCGTTAAACGCATCCAAAAGCGTTTGACGGCATTTCGGCAATGCGGTCATGGCGCTTTCTTTCCCTTCAAATTCAACAGAAATATATCCTTTGAAATTCGCTTTGCGGAGAATCTGAGCAATGCGGTTGTAGTCCATGTCGAGGGTGTAGTAAATCCCTCCTCCGTAGTAAAATTTCGCGTGAACGAAACATGCTTTTGTCGCTAAGGCTTCCATTTGTTCGTATCGGTCGTCATCGAGCAGGTTGCCGGTGTCGAGAATGATTTTCATCCATGGAGAATCAATTTCGTTGATGATCTTTAATGCGCCTTCCGCGCGACGAGCCAATCCCCAGTGATTTTCTAATCCGAGAATAACGCCGCATTTTTCTGCTACCGGCAAACACTTTTCAAGGCTGTCAATGACCCACGGAAAACCGTCTTCGTCTTTGTATCCTTCCAGAGCAGGTTCGATGCCCTTGTGGTTCATCAAATCACGGAAGTCTTTTGAAGTTCCCCAACGACCGGTGTTGACGCGTAAGACTGGAATTCCCAAGGCATACGCGGATTCAATTCCCGCAATGGTTGTTTTAATGTTCTTTTGTCGAAAATCCTCTCGAGGATCGAGAAAACTCTGATGAGTTGCGTAGCCGCACAGAGAAATTCCTTTCTCAAAAGCGTACTTTTTCAGGTTTCGCAAATAGTCTGGATTTGTATCGTAGGTTTGGAACATCTGTCCGCCGCCAGGAATGACAGAGGATGTAATTTTACCCGCCTTTGGGTTAAGGTACATCTGTTTTTCGAGTATTTCCAGTCCCTCAAATCCCATTTCTGACGCCCAATCGATGCACTGTTCCATCGTCGGGGCGTCTTCGGAAACCCAATATGAATAGGAAGAAACAACAATCGGATTGACGTACTTTGTTTTTTTCTCCTGGGAAACATCAGCGTCTTGTGCCGATGCAGAGCCAGACAAGGCTGACAGCGCTGCGCCAACGCCTGCAGCCGTCATGCTTTTTAATGCGGTTCGTCGGTTCATGATAAAATGTTAATTTCGGAAAATTTGGTTAAACAATTCTATTTATATCAAAACTATTATAAATTATATTCTCAAAAAAAATTTTTTCAAGAACGTTGCAAAGAAAAATAAGAAAAATACAAGACTATACTTGTTTAATTTTGAGACATTTGTTCAATTTTGCTGTATTAAAATTAAACAGACGTAAAAACAACGCTTGAAATTGTTTTTACGTCTGCAGGTCGGAAGCTGTATTACGCATTTTATTGAGTTCGTAATACTGAACTCTATATTCTTCTAACGATTGCGTTCTCGTAACCCACAAACGTTAGTTAGAATCTGAAGGTTAAAAAATCCCCGACGGAACTTGGGGTAGAAACCGCCGGGGATAGGAGGGGGGTGACATCGCTTATATTTTACAAAATCGGCGGTCGAAGGAGCGACGACGCGCCGAAAACAACAGAAAAAGAAACAACGGAAGCGAGTCTCTTTTTTGTTTGTATATTACAAATGCAAATTCGGCGCCAAAAGTTACAACTCTAAGAAAAAAATATTTTTTGATAAATTTTTTCTTTTACTGTCTTGACAGAAAAAATAAAAAAGCTAAAATGTGATACATAAACCGTTGAGGCGGGAGTAAAGGCAATCAATGATTCTACAGAGAGTCCGCGCGGCTGAGATGCGGGCGAAATACAGGTTGTCAAATGGGCCGCTGAGGGCGCTGTCAAATGCACCGGGTTTCGATGCAGAGTATTCAGCGACGCAAGACATGCGTTAGTTGTCGGGGATATGTTGGTATCTCGATACGTCTGCTGCAGGAGTTTTGCAGCGAGCGTCAAACCGTTATTTTTTGAAAGACGTCTCTCAAAACAGGGGCGGAGTTCTCTAAAAATAGCGGAGTACAGTTCGAATAAATTGGCGATTTATTCGTTCATGACGAGATACAGCAAGTATTCTGTCATGGACGTTTTTTATTTTAAACGGCTCTTTGCGCCGTTTGATTTGTCGTCATTCGTCTGGCGGAATACTGTCCCATAATACGGAATTGTTATTTTGAAAGGCGTATGATGAAAATTCTTCCGACTTTAGAAACCGTCAAACAGTACTCGCAAACAGGTCAGTACGACGTTGTCCCGGTTTACTGCGAGATTCTGTCCGACTTTTGCACGCCCATTGAGGCTCTGAAGGTTCTCAAAAACGTTTCCAATCACTGCTATTTGTTGGAGTCGGCGGCGGCAAACGAGAAATGGGGACGGTATACGTTTTTGGGGTTTGACCCGAAACTGGTAATCACCTGTTCCAATACTCAAATGCAGATCAAAGGCGCACTCAAGCCGGGCGAGTCCGGAATCGGCGCCGGAGAGCAGATGACTGTTACGACGTCCAATCCGGAAGCGGAGATTCGCAAGATTCTCTCCGCCTATCGAAGCCCGAAGGTGGAAGGATTGCCGTCGTTTACCGGAGGAATGGTCGGCTATTTCGCCTACGACTATATGTTCTATTCCGAGCCGACGGCGAAAAGAGACGTCGAAGACGTTGAGAAGTTCAACGACGTCGACCTGATGCTCTTTGACAAGGTTATCGCGTTCGACAACTTCCGTCAAAAGCTCATTCTGATTGTCAACATGCCTTTGAACGACGTCGAGGCAGGATACGCTCAGGCGGAACAGGAACTCAAGGAGCTTGTCAATCTTCTCAAGACGGGCAAGAAATGGGAGATTCCCGAAAGCCGCGTTACCAGTCCTGTAACGGCTCTGTTTGACAAAGAGCGTTACTGCGACATGGTTCGCAAAGCGCAGAAGCACATTTACGAAGGCGATATTTTCCAGATAGTTCTTTCCAACTGCCTGAGCATGGATTTTGAAGGCAGTCTGCTCAACGCATACCGTTACCTGAGAACGATCAACCCGTCGCCGTACATGTTTTATCTGTCGGGAACCGACGTTGAAATTGCCGGGTCTTCTCCAGAAACACTGGTCAAGCTGGAAGACGGCGTTCTGCACACGTTCCCTCTGGCGGGAACGCGTCCGCGCGGCAAAACGGACGAGGAAGACAAGCATCTTGAGGCAGAGCTTCTTGCCGACGAAAAGGAGCTGGCGGAACATAACATGCTGGTTGATTTGGGACGCAACGACCTGGGAAAGATCAGCAAATTCGGCACGGTGGAAGTCGAAAAGCTGCACTCCATCGAGCGGTACTCGCACGTCATGCACATCGGGTCAACCGTTCGGGGCGAGATTCAGGACAAATACGACGCTCTGGACGCTGTCGGCGCGGTCTTGCCGGCGGGTACGCTTTCCGGAGCGCCGAAGATTCGCGCCTGTCAGCTTATCGGCGAACTTGAGCAGAGCAAACGCGGCATTTACGGCGGTGCAATCGGGTACATCGACTTTACCGGCTCCATGGATGTTTGTATTTCGATTCGAATCGCGTACAAGAAGAACGGCAAGGCGTTTGTTCGCAGCGGCGCTGGCATTGTCGCCGACTCCGTCCCGGAAAAGGAATATCAGGAATGCGTCAATAAAGCCGCGGCGATCGTTGATGCGTTGAATAATTGTAATTTATGATTAGTTACTAGCTTCTAGCCTCTAGCTATTAGCTTGAGAGTTTGTTGTTCTTGGCTTTTAGCTTTTTAAAGCTGGATGCTGGTAATAAAAGCTAGAAGCTAGGAGCTAGATACTAGCAGCTCCCTATACCCATGATATTACTCATCGACAACTACGACAGTTTTTCCTATAACCTGTATCAGTATATTGGAGAACTCACCCCGGACATCCGCGTCATTCGCAACGACGAAATGACGGTTGAGGAAATTCGGGCGCTGAATCCGGAACGAATTGTGATTTCTCCCGGTCCCGGACGTCCGGAGAACGCAGGGATAATTTGTCAGCTGACGCAGACCGTGTCACAGACAATTCCGACCCTGGGCGTTTGTCTGGGTCATCAGGCGATTTGCATGTCGTACGGCGGGGTGGTAACGTACGCTCCGCGGCTGATGCACGGAAAGCAGTCCGTTGTAACGCTCGACAGGAACTGCCCTCTGTTCAAAGACGTTGACGAGCAGACGCCGGTCGCCCGATACCATTCTCTTGCCGTGGACGTCAAAACCGTTCCAGCGTGTTTGAAAATAACGGCAACGGCGAACGACGACGGGTCTGTCATGGCGGTTCAACACGTTCAATACCCGATTTTTGGCGTTCAGTTTCATCCGGAATCCATTTTGACTCCCTTTGGAAAAAAGATGCTGAAGAATTTCCTTCATTTCAAACCGAACCATGATTAAAGAAGCCCTGATTAAAATCGTCAATAAAGAAGATTTGACGTACGACGAAGCCTTTGCCGTCATGACGGAAATCATGACCGGTCAGACGTCGGCAACGCAAAACGCCGCGTTTTTGGCGGCTTTGACAACCAAAAGCTCCAAGGCGGAAACGATTAGCGAGATCGTCGGCTGCGCCGCTGCCATGCGCGCTCAGGCGATTAGCGTTCCAAACGAACTCGATTTGATTGACATTGTCGGCACGGGGGGGGACGGGTCGAACAGCTTTAACATTTCCACAACCGCAGCGTTGATTTGCACTGCTGGCGGGGTGAAAGTCGCCAAACACGGCAACAGGGCGGCGTCGTCAAAATGTGGAACGGCGGACTGTCTACAAACGCTGGGCGTGAATATCGAACTGCCCCCGGAACAGGCGCTGGCGGCTTTGGAACAGGACGGATTCTGTTTCTTTTTCGCTCAGAAGTATCATCCGGCAATGAAATACGTTGGAGCGATTCGCAAAGAGCTGGGGTTTAGAACCGTGTTCAATATTCTCGGCCCGCTGACCAATCCGGCGCGTCCGAAACGTCAGCTGCTGGGCGTTTACGATGAATCGCTGGTCGAGCTGCTGGCGCGGGTTCTGCAAGATCTCGGCGTCGAACGCGGCATGGTCGTTTACGGACAAAACCGCATGGACGAGATTTCCCTTTGCGCCCCGACGACGGTCGTTGAATTCGATTCATCGCATATTTATCGATACGAAATCACTCCGGAACAGTTTTGTCTGTTACGCTGTCACCCCTCGGATTTGCTGGGCGGAACGCCGGAACAGAACGCTCAGATTGTACGCGATATTTTGTCAGGACGCTTGCACGGGGCAAAACGCGATGCTGCCGTTATTAATGCCGCAGCGGGGCTGTATATCGCCGGCAAGGCAGACTCGCTGCGCGATGGCTTGACGTTAGCGAATCAGATTATCGATTCCGGACAGGCGGAAACGACGCTTAACAAATTAACAGGACGTTAAAAAGTTGTAAGTGGTAAGTGGTAAGGACGCAAGCGCTCCTCTTACTAACCACTTACTACTAACCACTAACCACTTGATTTAATCATGAACATTTTAGAACAACTGGCTCAATCGGCTCGGCAGCGGGTGGAACAGTACAAGGCGAAGGTTTCCCTTGAGACAATTCGCGCTCAGGCGGAGTCGCTTTCCAAAGGCGAGTTTCGCTTTGAGCAGGCGTTGAGCAAACCGGGCGTATCGTTTATTTGCGAATGTAAAAAGGCGTCGCCGTCCAAGGGCGTTATTGCGGAATCGTTCCCGTACGTGGAAATTGCGATGGAGTACGAAGACGCCGGCGCGGACTGCATTTCCGTTTTAACGGAGCCGACCCGGTTTCTCGGTCAGGACGCGTTCCTGGAGGACATCGTCAACTCGGTTTCAGTTCCCTGTCTGCGGAAAGATTTCACCGTTGACGAGTACATGATTTATCAGGCGAAAACGCTCGGCGCGGAAGCAGTTCTGCTCATCTGCGCTCTGCTGGACGAATCGACCTTGCGCCGTTACAGAGAACTTTGCGATTCTCTGGGGATTTCCGCTTTGGTGGAAGCGCACGACGAGCGGGAAATCGAATCCGCGTTGAACGCCGGCGCCAGAATCGTGGGCGTTAACAACCGGAACCTGAAAGATTTTTCCGTAGACGTAAACAACTCCCGCCGCGTTCGCTCGCTCGTTCCCGACGGCGTTTTGTTCGTCTCGGAAAGCGGGATTAAAACGCCGGAAGACGTCAAGGCGCTGGCGGACGCCGGCGCAGACGCTGTGTTAATCGGGGAAACGCTCATGCGCTCTCCCGACAAAAAAGCCGCCCTTGCTGAACTGAAAGGACTCCTGTGACAAAGATCAAGCTTTGCGGAATGACTCGTCTGTGCGACGTCGACGCGGTCAACGAACTGCGCCCTGAATACGTCGGGTTCGTTTTCGCCCCGGGCAGCAAACGGCGCGTTACGCCTGACCAGGCGGCGGAACTTAAAGCGCGGTTAATTGACGGCGTTACGCCCGTTGGCGTGTTTGTCAACGAGCCGATTGAAAACGTCTGCCGGCTAGTCGACGATGGCGTTATCGACGTCGTTCAGCTCCACGGGTCGGAAGACGAAGCGTACATATCCCGCCTTCGGGAACGATTCCACGGCATCGTTATTCAGGCGTTTAAAATCCGGTCGGAAGAGGACGTCCTCAAGGCGAACCGCTCCTCCGCCGACTTTATCCTGCTGGATTCCGGCGCAGGCACGGGAAAAGCCTTTGACCGCGATTTGATCTCCAGCGTCAATCGAGACTTTTTTCTCGCCGGGGGGCTGTCGGCGCTAGACGTTCAGTCCGCAATTCACCGCTGGCGTCCGTATGCGGTCGACGTCAGCTCCGCCATCGAAACCGACGGCTTAAAAGACAAAGACAAAATGACGGCGTTTGTGGAGGCGGTTAGAGGCAGTAGTTAGTGGTAAGTGGTAAGTGGAAAGTGGTAAGTAAGATGAACGCTTGCGTCCTAACCACTAACCACTAAAAACTAACCACTATTCGTTCGCAACTCACAATTTAACTTTAATACTATCATGACAAATCCAAACGGACGATTCGGAATATTCGGCGGTCAGTACATGCCGGAAACGCTTATGAACGCTGTTATCGAACTGGAACAGGCGTACAACCGTTACAAAAACGACGTTCAGTTCAATGCGGAACTGACGCAGCTGTTTAACGACTACGCAGGACGTCCCTCGCGTCTGTACTACGCAGAGAAACTGACGCGCAAGCTCGGCGGGGCGAAGGTTTACCTCAAGCGGGAAGATCTCAACCATACCGGCTCGCACAAAATCAACAACGTGCTCGGACAGGCTCTGCTGGCAAAGAAGATGGGCAAAACCCGCCTCATCGCCGAAACCGGCGCAGGCCAGCACGGGGTCGCCACGGCAACTGCCGCCGCCCTCATGGGCATGGAGTGTGTGGTCTTCATGGGCGAAGAGGATACCATACGCCAGGCGCTGAACGTCTACCGGATGCGCCTGCTCGGCGCGGAAGTCATTCCTGTCAAAACCGGCACCGCCACCCTCAAGGACGCGGTCAGCGAAGCCATGCGGGAGTGGACGCGCCGCATCGATGATACCCACTACTGCCTCGGTTCCGTCATGGGCCCGCATCCTTTTCCGACGATTGTCCGGGATTTCCAGGCGGTCATCTCAAAGGAGATCAAAGCCCAGCTGATGGAAAAGGAAGGCCGCCTGCCGGACGCGGTCATCGCCTGTGTCGGCGGCGGAAGCAACGCCATCGGCA
>JAZQDP010000527.1:0-17389 GCA_045546875.1 Thermoguttaceae bacterium
AACGCTTCTGCGCGAGCGGCAATTGCAAGGTAAATCGTTGCTCGTGGAGAACCTCCATAGTCGATTAAAGTTCGCAGCTTTTTCAAATCGAACTGTTCCGGATTTCGCGTTGCCTGAACAATCGAAAGGATGTAACGTTTAATCTGGTCGTCAATATAAATTGACGTTGCGACCTTTTTCATTGATAAAATGTCAGACTCTGACAGAACTGGACTAATGTCGGGTTCTGTTGCGTCAAGAGCCTGATTGAGAACTAACAACTCCTCGTCAGTTTTCGGATAAGTGATTTTAACTTTAAGCATAAAACGGTCAACCTGGGCCTCGGGCAGGGGATAGGTGCCTTCCTGTTCGATTGGGTTTTGAGTTGCCATGACCAGGAAAAGATCGTCCAGCTTATAGGTGGCGTCCCCGATTGTTACCTGTTTTTCCTGCATCGCTTCAAGTAAAGCGGATTGCACTTTGGACGGGGCGCGGTTGATTTCGTCTGCCAGAATGAAGTTTGAGAAAATTGGACCTTTGCGCGTCTGAAAATTACCCGTTGAGGGAACGTAGATCATTGTCCCTAACAAGTCGGCAGGAAGAAGGTCTGGTGTAAACTGAATTCGTTGAAACTTAGTTGCCAGAGCTTGTGCCAAGGCTTTAATTGCCGTCGTTTTTGCCAAACCGGGAACGCCTTCCAAAAGAATGTGCCCGCCTGTGAGCAACCCGATCAGCAGTCGGTCAACCATCATTTTTTGACCAATTAAAACCTTGCCAATTTCTTGACGAAGACGAGTCAGTTTTTCGCCCTCATGTTCAACCTGGAATTTTATCGCTTGAATGTCGAAACTCATAATAAATAAAATAGTAATTGAATTTATAACAAACAATAAAGTTATATTGACTTGTTGGTTGATTGGTGAATATCGGAATGAGTAAAATCCTGATAACTTCACAACTTATTTCTTTAATATCGTTTAAACCGCAATTTGGTTCGTTTTTTTTCTTGATAAATCCTAAATTTCTTGTTGAGGGGATAAATATTTGTTTATCAAGAATAAACTTGCTATATGCGCAAAAAGATAACAACTTTTGCGTAAAATTGAATTGACTAGTTGTTTGAGGAGGGGTATAATATGGAAAGTTTCCACGTAGACGGTTAAAAGACGCTTGATATTGAATTCAAAAGGCAGCGAATTTAATCGAATTTACGTTTTTGACATTTTACACTTTTTTAACCAATTGTAATCGTCAATGTCTATTTACGAAAATAATGAAATTTGGTTTGTAACCGGCGCGCAGCTGCTTTATGGCGGCGAAACGGTCAAAATTGTCGATTCCCATTCCCAAGCGATTGTCAATGGACTAAATGAGTCAGGACGATTGCCAATGAACATCGTTTATAAAGGAACGGCTAATTCGGCTGCTGAAGTTTCTGAAGTCTTTGCCAAAGCGAATGTTGACCCGAACTGCGTAGGCGTTATTACGTGGATGCACACCTTTTCCCCTGCAAAGATGTGGATTCATGGGTTAAAATCCTATCAAAAGCCTTTGCTGCATTTGCATACGCAATTTAATCGTGAAATTCCGTGGTCTGATATTGACATGGATTACATGAACCTCAATCAGAGCGCTCATGGTGACCGTGAGTACGGACACATTGTTTCTCGAATGAGGATAAACCGAAAAGTGGTTGTCGGTTTTTGGCAGGATGAGTCAACGGCAGCGCAAATTGCATCCTGGATGCGGGTTTGCGCCGCTTGGGCGGATCAGCAGAATTTGAGAATTGTCCGATTTGGCGACAATATGAATAATGTTGCGGTAACTGACGGGGATAAAGTCGAGGCAGAAAAAGTTCTCGGCTATCATGTGGATTACTATCCCATTGGAGACCTTGTTGCAGTTCAAAACGACATCTCAGACGCTCAGATTGTTGATTTGATTGATCAGTATGAATCTCAGTATGAATTGGCGTCGAACGCTCAAAAAGATGGCGCGGACAGAAATCAGGTTTATGAAGCTGCGCGCGAAGAACTGGCAATTCGTCAATTTTTGGCGGATAAAGGAGCTAAAGCATTTACGACTAATTTTGATGCCCTGCACGGAGTCAATCAGCTTCCAGGTCTGGCGTCTCAACGGCTTATGGCAGACGGCTTTGGCTTTGGCGCCGAAGGCGACTGGAAGACTGCCGCATTGGTGCGTTTGTTTAAGGTTATGACAAAAGGACAATCCAACGGTTCTTCGTTTTTGGAAGATTATGTTCTTGACTTTCCCGGCGAGGGGGCGATTTTACAGGCTCACATGCTGGAAGTCTGTCCAACAATTGCGTCGAACAGACCTCGTTTGGAGGTTCACCCGTTAGGGATTGGCGGGAAAGCCGACCCGGCACGACTGGTCTTTACCGCTCATCCGGGAATCGGCGTGGCGGCAACGATTGTTGACATGGGGAATCGGTTCCGTATGATTGTCAACAAAGTGCAAGTTTTAGAACCAAAAGCGCCGTTGCTGAAACTCCCTGTTGCCAGTGCGTTTTGGAAGCCGGAACCGAATTTGGCTATCGGGGCAGCCAGTTGGATTCTTGCCGGTGGAACGCATCATACAGCCTTCTCTTACGATGTGTCCATTGACCAGATTGCCGATTATGCTGACATTGCCGATATTGAATTGGTCGTTATTGACGAATCGACAACTATTCCGCAGGTTAAACGCGATTTGACGCTCAATGATGTTGTATATATGCTCAAAGGCGCTTTGCGATAAGGCGATTCCTTAATATCTGTGAATAGGGGAACGGGCTTTTTTAGTTCGTTCCCTTTATTTTAAGAATCTTTGCTTGGTTGTTTTTTCCGCTTCTTGACAATTTTTCTATAAGAGGTAAAATACCGTTCAATTGGAGATTGAAGGTTTATAATTAAACAATGATTTTTAATTGGTTTAGTAATCAGAGATTACGATGAACATTAAATACATCAACAGTAAAGACGGTCAGGCGGCGGAGTTTATGACGCAGCTTCGCAAGACGCTTTCCCCGCGCGGGGACGTCGTTTCGGAAGCGGGACGTCAGCGGACGATCGAGATTTTCGGCGAGGCGCTCACGCCTCAGCAGGTTGTCGAGAAGATTTGCCGCGACGTTGACGCTCGGGGGCTGGACGCCGTTCTGGAATACTCGGAACGAATCGACGGCAAACGCATGACGCCGGAAGAGCTACGCGTTCCGCAGGAAGAGTTGGACAAGGCACGCGACAGTGTCGAACCGGAGTTTCTGGACGCCGTCCGTAAAATTCGTCAGAACATTGTCGACTTCCAGACGGCGATTCTGCACAAAGACGTCCGCGTCGAACGTCCCAACGGCTATTTGATGGAACGGTACTTGCCGCTCAATCGAGTTGGAGTCTGCGTTCCCGGCGGCGCGGCGGCGTACCCGTCCAGCGTCCTCATGACAGCTATTCCCGCCCAGTGCGCGGGCGTAAAGGAAATCGCCGTAGTCGCCCCGCCCACGCCCAACGGCTCGTATAATCGCGACATGCTGGCGGTTTGCTGCGAACTGGGAATCAAAGAAGTCTACCGCGTCGGCGGCGCTCAGGCGGTTGCCGCTCTGGCGTACGGCGTTGAAGGGCTGCCGAAAGTCGATAAAATCGTGGGGCCGGGCAACCTGTTTGTCGCCTTGGCAAAACGGTTTGTCTTCGGCGACGTCGCTATTGACTCCATCGCCGGACCGAGCGAAGTCGTCGTTATTGTAGACGATTCCACCAACCCCAAGTACATTGCCGCTGACCTGATCGCGCAGGCGGAACACGCCCCCGGCGCCAGCATCCTCATCGGATGGCACAAGCCCACTTTAGACGCGGTTATCGGCGAATTGGACGTCATGCTCGGACAGCTCAGCCGAGGCGACCTGGCTCGGCAATGCCTGGAAGATTTCGGCGCGCTCATTCTGGCTCAAGACCCGGACGACGCCTGCCAAATCAGCGACGCTATCGCCCCGGAACACCTTCACGTTGCGATTGACAACGCCGAAGAGCTTCTGCCCAAACTGCACAACGCCGGAGCGATTTTCCTCGGGACGTACACGCCGGTTGCGCTGGGCGACTACTGCGCCGGTCCGTCGCACGTCCTGCCGACCAGCGGCACAGCCCGATTCGCCTCCGGTTTGTCCGCCAACGATTTCGTCCGACCCGGCAGCGTAATCCATTTCAATCAGGACGGAATGCGTCAACTCGCCCCGCTGGTTGAAGTCCTCGCCACAAAAGAAGGACTCACCGGACACAGAGAAAGCGTCCGCGTGAGAATGTGATATTATGAGCTTCTAGCTACTAGCTGCTAGCCACTAGTTTTTAAAGCTAACAGCTAGCGGCTAGAAGCTAACAGCTAAAATCCTTCTCCCTATTCCCTACTCCCTATTCCCTCCCACTCAACCATGATCCAAATCACTCCCAAACACGAATTTTTTATCGGCATTGACTCTGACGGCTGCGCGTTCGATACGATGGAGCTGAAGCACAAAGAATGTTTTATTCCCAATACGATTAGCTACTGGGGCATGCAGGGCGTAAGCAAATACGCTCGAGAAGCGAACGAGTTCGTCAACCTGTACTCAAAAACGCGCGGCTGCAACCGGTTCCCCGCTCTGCGAGACTCCGTCGTCTGGCTTAACCGCCGCCCGGAAGTGATTGCGCGCGGGATTCATATTGAACTGCCGCAAAGCCTGCTCGACTGGATGGAACGGGAAAACAAGCTTGGCAACGCCGCCTTGATGGAAGCGGTTCGTCAAACCAACGACCCGGGTCTGAAACGGGCGCTGGAATGGTCTCTGGCGGTTAACGACGCCGTTACGAAAATCGTCCATGGCGTCCCGCCGTTCCCGTTCGTGAGAGAATCGCTGGAAAAGCTCAGCGCGCAGGGCGACATCATGGTCGTTTCCGCCACGCCCAACGAGGCGCTGGAACGCGAATGGGCGGAACACGACATTGCCAAGTACACGGTCGTCATTTGCGGTCAGGAATACGGCACGAAAAAAGAGATGCTCGTCAACGCCAACCAGTACGCGCCGAACAAGTCCTTGATGATCGGCGACGCGCCGGGCGACTACAAAGCCGCAAAAGCCAACAACACGCTGTTCTATCCGATTAACCCGGGCGCGGAAGAGGCGTCCTGGAAACGCTTCTATGAAGAGGGCGCCGACAAGTTCTTCAACGGAACCTTCGCCGGCAAATACCAGCAAGCCCTTCTGGCGGAATTCGAGACTTACCTGCCGGAACTCCCGCCATGGAAAGTCGTCTGAGAAACCCGGATCGCGGGCGGCGAGGCTCCGCAGAACTTCGCGTGAGTTTTTATCGGGCGCTTACACAACTCGGATATTACAATGTGACATTTTCGGAGTGCGAGAGTGAAGCGTTAGCTAAACTCTCGCTTTATTTCAAATTTGAATCGCTCCAACCCTCAAGCGTAGCTTGATACAGAAAATTAACCGTCTTGACGGCAAGCCGTCAAGTACGAAAGCGGCGCCTCGCCGCCTAATTTAATTCTCGGCTCCCTGTTTTTTCAGCCAGCGAATTACTTGAAGATTGTTGTCTTTATTGGCGTAAAACAAAACTGTATGTCCGTCTTTGTCTGTCGCGTTGACGTCTATTCCCTGCTTGACCAGCCATTGAACGATTTTCAAAAAGCGGCAGTGAGATTCATGATGAAGGACGGTTCTTCCCTCGTCGTCCGTCGCATTGACGTCCAGTCCCTGCTTGACCAGCCACTGAACCAGTTCTAAAGAGCCGCTCTGGACGGCGTAAAACAAGGCTGTTCGTTGTTTATTGTCTTTTGCATTCACGTCCGCGCCATGCTCCACAAACCACTGAGCCTGTTTCAGATAACCGTTTTCAGCAATATAAAGCAGAGCCGTCTTTCCGTAACAGTTTTTTGCGTTGACATTCGCACCATGCTCAACCAGCCATTGAGCCAGATTCATATAACTGTTTTCAGCGGCTAAAAGCAATGCTGTACGTCCCGTTTTGTCTTCTGCGTTGACGTCTGCGCCCTGCTCTATAAACCACTCAACCAGATTTATATTTTTACTCAGGACGGCAAAATGCAATGCGGTCTTTTCGTCCACGTCTTTTGCTTTAACGTCCAAGCCCTGACCAGCCAGCCATTGCACCAGTTTCAAATTACCGCTTAGAACGGCAAAATGCAGAAGCGTTGTTTCTGAATCATCTTTAGCGTTGACGTCCGCCCCATGTTCAATGAGATATTGAACCAGTTTCAAATTTCCTCTCAGAGCGGCGTAATGCAAGGCGGTTTTGTCAAAAATATCTTTAGCACTGACGTCTGCGCCCTGTTCAACCAGATATTGAACCGTGGCTTGATCATCGTTATAAGCGGCGGACTGTAAAGCCGACCATCCAAAACTGTCTTGGTTATTGACGTCTGCGCCATGTTCAATGAGATACTTTACCCGTTCCAAAGAACTGCTTTGACAAATGGAATTCACATAGACGCTTTCAGAATCGTCATTTGCATCAGCTTCAGCCTCGCGGCGTTCCTTCTTAACCAGTAAATTCAAAGCTGTACGTCCATAATAGTCTTTTACGTTGACGTTTGAACCGTTTTTCCACCACCACTCTATCAGCTTCTGACAATCCTGTTCAGAATAATCGATAAGGGGAGCGTTAAGAACAGACTTCATAAGACTATCGCGGTCTTTGACGTCTGCGCCGCGTTCAATCAGGCGCACAACCAGCTTCAAATTGCCGCTGCGAGCCGCAGAATACAAGACTGTCGGATTCTCAGAAAAATCTTTTTCGTTAACGTCCAGTCCCTGATTAAGCAGCCACTCAACCAGTTCCAAATTGCCGCTTCGAGCCGCGTTGTATAATATGGTCAAATTCGAGCCGTCAGTTTCGTAAAGATTCAATCCCTGTTCAATAAGCCATTGAACCAACTTCAGATTGCCGCTTCGGGCGGCGTAATGCAAAGCAGACCATTCATCTTCGCCAGCTGCATAGATGTTCGCCCCATGCGAAACCAGCCGCTTAACCAATTTCAGATCGCCTTTACCAGCCGCATAATGCAAGACCGTCTCCCCCTGTTCGTTAATCGCGTTAACGTTCATGCCGTCCTGAATCAGCCAATCAAGCATTTCCAAAGAATCGCTTTGGACGGCAAAACACAAAATGACCCAATCGTCTGACGGATTAAAGTCCAAACCCTGTTTGATCAGCCATTGAACCAGTTCAATATTGCCGCTTAGAACCGCATCGTACAAGGAGGTACATTCGCTTACATCTGTAACAAAAAGGTCAGCGCCCTGTTTGACAAGATACTCTACAAGAGCCAGATTTCCGCTTTGCGCGGCAAAATGCAAAACCGTCTGATTTAAGGGGTCGTCTGATGCGTTGACGTTGAGTCCCTGCTTGACCAGAAACTCAACCAGTTTCAGATTGCCGCTTTGGGCAGCGAAATGCAGCGCTGTACGATTCCATTTGCCAATTGAATAAACGTCTGCGCCGCGGTTCACTAATAATTTAACGCGATCCAAATCGCCGGTCATCGCGGCATAATGAAGAATCTCATCTCCAAAAATGGACGCGTCAACATCTCCGCTTTGAAACGCCTTTTCAAAACGTTCGATTTTACTTTTGCCAAAATAATGTAACGCTATCTCGTCCAGCGACCGCTTGACAGGTTTCTTCGCCGTTTCTTCCGACTGCTCGGCAGTAACATTCCCTTCATCTCCATCTGCCGGCGGACTGACGGCGTTGTCAGTCTTGCAACAACCCGCTGCGACAGTTAAAGCTGTCAGGAAAACGACCAGAAAGAATTTACTGCTTGTCATTGCGAATTAGGGGATAAACGTTACTCAATTAGAATTCAATTCTATAAATATTATAGCACAATTCCAGATTATTGGGAATATAGGAGAGATAAATACATTATCCACAGGGTGCGTTCAAAATTGGAGAGCGCCGAAAAAAGGAAAAGGAGACATAACCTCTCCGGGGGGCGGGTATTACCCGCCCCAAAAATAACCTACATTAGATTTCGCGGACAATGTCCGCGCCCCTGAAACGCCAAGACGGGCGATACGTCTCGCTACCCTTGAAAAACTACAAGCAGGTTGGCGCCTAATTCGCGCTGCCGTGTGAAACGCATTTTAACTCCTCCCGTTGATTGCTTGTGTATTTCTTGTTTCTGTCGAGTATTTTGTAGTTTAACAAGGCAGACTTCGTCTGCGACCTGTTTTTTTACTATTTCCCCGTTTCCCCTTGACTTCTCCAAATCGGAGATTATAATTTTCTGATAAGTAATATATTATCAGAAAAAACGGTTTGTGAAAGGATTCTGTGAAATGGATTACAGCTTGGAAAGCCTTGAGTTTGCGGACAATTCTTGCGTTCTCTTTCGAGGAATCTCCGGCAGCCGGGCGTATGGTACGCAGAACGCCAACAGCGATACCGACATTCGCGGCATTTTTGTAGCTCCGTCTGCTGAGTACGCGCGACTGAACCAGCCGCCAAAACAGGTTTCGGATGAACGGAATGATCGGACGTATTATTCTCTCGTACGTTTTTGCGAGCTGATGTCGGAAGCTAATCCCACAACGCTGGAAATGCTCTTCCTGCCAGACGACTGTATTCTGAAAACCTCTGGGGCTTATTCCTTGCTTGTCGCCAACAGGGAACTGTTCATCACACAGAAGGTTGTGGATAAGTATCTCAACTATGCCATGAGCCAGTTTAGGAGGGCAAGGGGGACGAATAAGCGAGTCTGGAATCCGTGTCCGGAAGAACCTCCGAGTCCAGAGGACTACTGCTTGTTTCTGGCAGACGCCAAAGGCTTGCCTGTTCCTGTCAGGAAAACGAACGTGGATCTTGCCAACTGCATGCTCTCAAGACTCATCGGAAATCGGGCTGGAAATATGTTTGCGCTGTACGACTACGGCGCGCCGACTGGGGGCGCATTCCGCGGCGGGCAGCCATTTGATACCGATCCTGCCAAGCTCGATCAGGAAAAGAGAATCGGCATCCTCCTTTTCAACGAGCAGGCTTTTATCACTGCGAAGAAACAGCATCATGAATATTGGGAGTGGCGTCGAAACAGAAATGAATCAAGATGGATAGCCCAAGAGCGCGGCGAGATGGATTACGATTCGAAGAATATGATGCATCTGGCGCGGCTTCTTATGTCGGGCGAGCATATCGTGAAAACCGGCAAGCCCTTGGTGCGCGTTGAAGGAAGTCAACTGGAGATACTTCTTGCCATCCGTCGCGGGGAGTGGACGTTTAACCAAATTATGGCGATTGCCGAAGAAATTCAGAAAAGCATTCAAAACAGCGACAAAGACTGTTTGCCGTCAGACTGCGACAGGGTTGCTGTGGATGCGTTGATTGCAGAAGTAATGAAGGAGGCGGGAGTCGCATGAAAGACATCAATATACAAATAGAAGAAGCCATCAAGACGATCGAATCAGATCGCGGTTGCCGGGTTCTGTTTACTATGGAGAGCGGTTCGAGGGCGTGGGGGGTTGCCTCGCCTGACAGCGATTATGACGTCCGGGGCGTGTACGTTAAGCCGCTCGACTGGTATCTCCAACTAAAGAACGATATCCCGGACACAATTGAGAAGACTTTTCCCGGCGATCTCGATATTTCACTCTGGGATTTGCGGAAGGCTCTTGCCCATACTGTAAAGTCCAATCCGTCTTTTTTGGAGTGGCTGGGAAGCCCTATAATCTACCGGAACAGCGAACTGATTGACATCTTGAATACGCTCAAAGCCGACTGCTTCAATTCTGTACATGTCGCCTATCATTATGCTTCATTGTTTCGCAGCGCGATGAAAGCGCAAAACGCAGACGGTTCCATACGCATTAAGAAACTCTGCTACGCGCTTCGGGCAAACCTCAGCTTGAAATATACGATGACTTTCCAGAAAATGCCGCCCACGCTTTTTGCCGAGACGCTCGAAAAAGTTGAACTGAGCGCTGAAGAAAGGGAGGCAATTCAGGAAGTTCTTTCTCAAAAGGAACATGCCCTGGAATCCGATACAATGACGCCAGATTCTCGACTTGAAAAATTGCTTGAAGACCAATTCGATTCTATTGAGTCGAAACATCTGGACCATCATGGTCCGTCGGCTGAAACCTATGCCCGACTTGAACAGCTGTTCCGAGCCAGCGTCAAAGGGGAAATGTTTCAAGAGTAGAAATACCCACGGGTTTACCCCGTGGCTCGCCTTTCTACCCGAAGCTTCTAAAATTCGTACAAAACCACAGTTCAAATAGTCCGAACAGAACAACAAACAGCAGCGCGGCGCTGACGGATTGTCTTTTATAGATCAAATGAATTGCAATCAATAATCCCGCTATGGGAGAGCAGAATAAAATTGGATATAGAGCTATAAGCAATATGTTGCCCAAAAACGTATTGCTTAAACAGCAGCCCATGCGCTCCAGATATGATCCGAAGGCGATGAGAATCGGAAACGCCAGTGCGTTGATTACAGCGGCGGGAGTTGACAGGATTTTATTCTCCATGTCGGGAACGGTTAGTTTGAAGGCATTAACAAGGAATAGAACGTATCCCGTCATAGCGGTATAAAAGAAGATCGCATTGATTGCAAAAAGCTGCTGATAAAACCAGTATGTACTTAAATCGGCAAACTGGGAATAGAGAATGTTGTATACGGATTGGGACGCTAAAACAATCGAAACGTATATTGTCGTTGCCGCGAAAAGACTGACGGCAAACCAGCTCAGGCGCTGGTTTTTTATCTGGAAAAGGAACATCCACGTCCCCAATGCGACTACCAATAAATATAAGAAGTTAAACAGCGCGCATCGCCATGGAATGTGTTGGATGTTGTATACCCAACCGTTGATATTTGAATTGAACTCTCTATTGGCAACATTGGCTAATGGAAGGTAAAAGACTATAAAATCGGAAATTCGGTGTGTCAAAAAGACTTCATTGGTTATTGAAACGTGAATCGCGTTTGTTATGGGATTATAAACGTCATGCTCCCAAATAAAAAAGCCGGGACGTTTAGGGTTTACAATTCGGCGAGCGTCTGTGCGATACGGTTTTATCGGCGCGAAGAATTTGGTTGTCCATGGGCTTTTTTCAAAGTCGAAAGAGTTGTCGCGCGTCAGTTCCTCGCCTTTAATTTCAATAAAGCGTATCGGAAATCCGTACTGAACAATCTGGGCGCCATTAACATTAATTGTAAACCGTCCTGAGATCTGAATCAAAACAAAATAGACGATACAAACGAATATAATAACGAATTTTAGATTGAATATTTTCCAAACGCTCATTGCTTGCGTCCCTCAAAGTATTGTTAGTCTATTTGTGATTAATCAATGTGATTATAATATAGAATTGAGGGGAATACAAGACTCATAGACGGTTAATGCTAAAAAAAACGGAAAAAAACGAGAATTATAATAAGTCGGGTTACAAGAACGCCCGGGCAAATCTCACGCGGAGTTGCGGAGCCGCGGAGGATGTTCGCGTAGTTTTAAAAATTCTTTGCGTTCTTTGCGGCTTAAAATTGGGCGAGCTTCGCTCGCGATCCGGAAAGGTTTTCGGCTGCGGCGCAGACATTCAGCGGGGCTTTGGGCAAGGCGGCGGCAAGCCGCCGCACTCCCCGAAATGTCACACTCTTATTCGCTAATTATTTTCGCCTGTTTTGGCGTCAGCGCCCAGCTGTAGATTCGAGCGTAGGCGATTGAGCCGGTAAAGAAGAACTCGCCGGTTCCTTTGCCGGAAATATCCGCGCCGATGCAGAACGCCCGGCTTGCCGGGTTAGCCGTATACGTAATTTTGCCGGGAACCGCTTTTTTCGCCTTTTCTTCCCCGTTGAGGTACAGGACAATCTCTTTCCCGTCGTAGACGCATACGGCGGTATAGTATTTGCCCGCTTCAATGGGCGCGCTGACAATTTGGTATTTGTTGTCAATGTGAATCCAGACGCTGAGAATCTTCTTGGCGCCGTCGACGCTGAAATTGAACCCGCCGGTCTGAGTATTGCCAAAGAGCGTCATGGGGCGCGGCTCCATCTTTTCCAGCTTGAATTTGGCGGCATAGGAAATGGCGTTTGTCAGACGGGAATACTCTTCTTCCGTAAAGCGAACTCGGCAATAGTTCGTCGCGCCGTCAAAGGCGGCAACGACGCCGCCGGCGGCTGCGTCTGTTACAAACGAGGGAGAACCGACAACCTCAACCGTCTTTTGCGTCTTTCGCAGGTTGACCGGCGCGTTGACCGGACCGTCTGGAGTGAAAGAGACGTTCAGGACGTTGGCGTCCGGCTTCTCAGCGTTCTGGTCAACGCATTCTTCCGGATCGGCGGGCGTGGAAAACATCCCTTCCAGCTTCTTTTCCGATTCCTTTCCAAAGCAGTTCAACGCTGTAACAGAGAACCTGTACTGAGAATTCCAGTTCAAATTGTTGAGCGTAACAGTCAGGGAATCCGGCGCGTCGTTGTAATAGTACTGAGACCACTCGTACTGACTCGGCTGGTCGATCCACGTCTCGGCTCCCGACTGCGCGTCTTTGGCAAGCCGGGCAAGGTCGATTCTGTACGAATGGACGATGCTCTCGTGAACGTCCCATTTCGCCTGGGGGAACGCAATTTCCGCGCTGACAGGCGTTGTCTTTGCGACGGTTACCGCAGAGCCGTCTGCCCAGTGCGGAGGCTGACTAGTTTGGTAACGATCGGCTGTATAGATGAACTTGTCAACCGCGCCGGGCTGGGCGACAACGTAAACGCAGTCAAAGAATTTGTTGGTAACGGCGTCGTAAAGTTTCAAAACGACGCTGTTGTCAGCATGAATTTCCATGATGTAAACGTTGCCGGCGTTTCGGAATTTCGGATCTCGGGGCAAATTCGGGGCAGGCATTCCAAAATAGCTCATCGTGCCGGTTCCGAAAACGGTGTACTCTTTCTGCCAGGCGGAACGCGGGTCTGTGATAGGGCAGTGCGAATGCCCGGCGAAGTCGATCAGGCGCGGATAGTTTTTCAGCAGTTCCGCAAGGTCGGTCGTTCCCCAGCGTTCGCTGCCGTAAACGGTGTTGGAAACCGGGTAATGCTGAATGAGGAAAACCGGCTTGTTCGTGTTGTCGGCGCAGGCGACGTCGAGCTGTTCTTTCAGCCAAGGCAGAGCGTACTGATAGTCGCCGTTTTTCATCGTGCCTTTTTCGCAGGAAAGCGTGATGAACTGGTACCCGTTGACTTCAACGCGCTGGTTGGCGGGCTGTTCAAAAAGCTCTTCCCAAATCTGACGGTTTCCGCCCCAGTGGTCGTGGTTTCCCATGCAGAAAACCCATTTCGTTTCCGGCTTGAGGTACTTTTTGAGCGAATCGCGAAGCAGTCCGCTTTGATCGACTCTGCCGTTGTCGGACATGTCGCCGCCGATCATCATGACGTCGAACTTCTTGTACGGCTGCGACGCGGAATACTCGTTGACAAACTGCAGCATCCGTTCAACGCGTTCGATTTCCGCCGTGCGCCGGTTTTTATAGTGGACGTCGCTGACGATAGCCGCGCGGAGAACGACGTCGTCCGGGGAATCGGCGAAAACGCTGCTGGGAAGGAAAAACAGACCGGCTGACGCGCCAGCCGCGGTTAAAAAACTGCGTCGGGAAAACATCTGGGAGTTGTAGGACATGGTAGGGAGTAGGGAATAGAGGTTGACGGCGCCGCGCCGCCTCCGTATAATATTTTTAGTCTATACGAATCGTAAACAAAAATCAACCCCCGGGTGGATTGAAAAGGGAAAAGAATTAAATATGTACTCTCTATATCCGTTTGTTGAAGAAAAAGGCGAGCTATCGCTCGCGATCCTGAAAGGTTTTCGGCTGCGGCGATTTGTTTTGCACGCTTCAGACAAAGTGTAACTACGTTCGCTTTGCGAACTCCGTTACTGCCTTCCATTTCTTTGCGTTCTTTGCGGCAAAAAATTTAATAAGGGAAGTAATCCAGTCTTGATTTTTCTTTTCGCGCCATTATAATATATATCAGTAAACGGATTACAGGGCGCGGAGAGCGACTGTGATTCGTAACGGTCGTATTATAATAGTCTCTAAATTCCAGACCCACTTGTTATCATGAAAGCATTTCGATTTTTATTATTGATTGTTTTGACGTCTGTTGTCAACGCGGCGCTGGCGGACGAACACAACGCGTTCCCTGGCTATAAAGGTCAGTGGAACGGTTTCGACAACTACGAGTTTACCGTTGACACTCCGATGGGCGCCCGACCGTGCCGGGTCGTCTGTCCGAAAGAACCCGCAGAAGGGAACCCGTGGGTATTTCGCGCCGTCTTTTTCGGGCATGAACCGCAGACGGAAATCGCCATGCTCAAGCTGGGCTGGCACGTCGCCTGGATCGGCTGCACCGACCTGGTCGGGTCGCCGGAAAACGTGGCGCAGAGAAACGCGTTTTACAAGTATTTGGTTGACAAAGGGCTGAGCAAAAAGCCGGTTTTGCTGGGCATGTCCCGCGGTGGAATCACCTCGATGAACTGGGCGATTGCCAATCCGGACTGCGTTACAGCAATTTATATCGACAACCCGGTTTTGGATTTCCGCTCCTGGCCTGGCGCGTTCAAACCAGGAAAACGCAGCAATCCCGATTGGCAAAGCGTTTTGAATTCCTATCATCTGACGGAACAGGAAGCGAAGGAATATAAATACTGTCCTGTTGACGCCTTTCAGCCGCTGGCAGAACGCAAAGTCCCGATTTTGCTGGTTTGCGGCGATTCCGATAGCGTCGTTCCGTTCGACGTCAACGGCAAAGTCCTGTACGAACGTTACAAGGCGGCGGGCGCCCCGGTTGAGCTGATTCTCAAACCCGGCAACGACCATCACCCCCATTCGCTCAAAGACCCGAAGCCGATTGTCGACTTCTACCTTAAGGCGTGGAAGTGATATTAGAGAGTAGGGAATGGGGAATAGTCCTTCGCCTTCGGCGAATTTCAAATCTACTCCCTACTCCCTTTTCCCTCCCCCATTGTAAAAAGGCTATTACTATATATAATAATATAATATTGTTGAATGTTAGAGCGGGGCGGAGCCTCGCAAGTATTTGAATCCTTCCTACACCTAACAAGGAGTTGTTCGTTATGCGAAAAGTTCTGCTTACTGCCATGGTTTCCGTCATGGCGATCTGTTTGGGCTGTCAGCCGTCTTTGCCGGAAAAGTGCGACGGAGGCGCTAAAGATAAAACAACAAAATGCTGCGACCATGACCATGGTTCTAAGCACGATCATGACCACGGTTCTAAGTGTGATCATGATCATGGCTCAAAGTGCGACCATGATCACGGCTCTGCCAAGGCAAAAGAAGCTTCAACTATTTCTCCAGAACTGAAAGAAAAAGCTATTGCACGCATTAAGGAAATTCAGGGAACATATGTTGAAAAAGACGGCGCGATCGTCGAAGTTGACATCATGAACAAGTCGTTCGACCCGGCAGATGTTGAACTTATCGCTCAGCTGTCCGACGTTGTCAAGCTGTCGATTTCCAGCCCTAGCGTTAACGATGAAAACTTTGCGCTGCTGTCTAAAATGCCGAAGCTGCAAACTCTCAATATGCTTAACTGCGGTATTACTGACGAAGGTTTAAAGTCAGTTCCGAATTTCCCCGCGCTCAAAGCTCTCAATTTACGCGGTTGCGCCAGTATGACTGACGCGGGCATGGTTGACGTTGCCAAGGCTCCAAAACTGGATAACCTCGCGTTGCTGTACACGAAAATCGGCGATGAAGGCGTTATCGCTCTGAAAGGCATGAAGCTTCGCGCTCTCGACCTTCGCGGTTTGCGATTGACTGGTTCCGCTTGCCAGGCGTTGGCTGAAATGACGACGTTGGAAAGCCTGAAACTCCGTAACGCTAGAGAAATCATGGACTTCTCTTTCCAGGAACTCAAGACGCTTGTCAACCTGAAAAGCCTGTCTTTGGAAGACCTTGCAATTACCGATTCCGCCTTGGAAATTCTGCCGAATTTCACGGAACTTAAAGAATTGGTGATTATGCGAACGGATTTGATGGATGTTAGCCCAATTAAAGAACTCAAAAATTTGAAAAAGCTTACGCTTCGAGAAATGACCTGCGATCTGGACTTCCTGTCGGAAATGCCGCAGCTGGAAGAACTCTTCTTTGCGGAAAGCATTGTTCGCGATGAAGATATGAAGTTCTTTGAAGGACTGGTTAATATTAAAACCCTTGACCTGTGGAATACTCAGCTTGGCGATGAAGCTTTGAAACTGTTCGGAACGATGCCGAAACTGACAACGCTCAATATTAAAAACTGCGCGAACATTTCCGATGCCGGTATTGCTGATCTGGCAAAATCTCAATCGCTGACTTCGCTCAATATGTCGGAAAATGGCAAGAAGACTGGCGACAACGGCGAACCTTTGATGTCTAACAAGGCTTTAGATAGTCTCAAGGGCTGCAAGTCGCTCAAGGAACTCAATGTTTACCTGTGCCCATCCTTGACAGAAGACGCCATTAACGACTTTATCAAAGCGCGTCCAGACGTCAACGTTATTAAATAAGTAAAATTACGGGGGAAAGAAAGACAAAATGCAAAAGACTAAACGCAAATATTCATTTTTGTATCTTTTGTTGCGTCTTTCTTTTCTGGCGTTATTTGTAATTGCATTCCCCCTGACGCCAAAATATATTTTGGCGCAGGAATGGCAAAGTGAATACGCATACGGTCCGTTTGAAATCTATCTTAATGTTGATTTCAAAGCTGTTTCATCTACAGTAGAACAAATTGCAGCTCTCGACAGAGAGTTGAGCGCCCGGTTTTCTTTACCGCCATGTCGAGAGAAGATTAAGCTTTATATTTTCCCCGATATTAAATCGTATACAGCTTACATTCAAAAGGAATATCCAGGCGCGCCAATGCGCCGAGCGTTATTTGCCATGGAAAAGGGAAAGCCGGGGAAAATTTTTACCTTTTTGCACGGCGATTTTGCAGATGATTTGCGCCATGAATGCACTCATGCATTGTTGCACTCTAAAATAGGACGTCTTCCGATCTGGATTGACGAAGGACTGGCAGAGTATTTTGAGGTTTCCGCAGCTCAGAGAAAGTACAAGGAACCTTATTTTTCGCAGATTAAACGCAATGTCTCTTATAATTTATTTGCTCCTGTGCCAGATATTAAGAAATTGGAAAATATCAAAAAAATGGGAGATTTTCTCGAGATTCATTATCGCAATTCGTGGTCTTGGATGAATTTTATGATCAATGATCCGGGACGTCAAAAGATTATTGCAGATTATTTAGCGGCATGCAAAGCCGCCAGCGAATCTGAAAAAGAGCAGGGCGTCTTTCCTTCTTTTTTGGAACTATTAAGCTCTGTTGAACCGCAGTTCAAATCCGAATATAAATTGTACTGGAAAGAATT
>JAZQDP010000528.1:0-4514 GCA_045546875.1 Thermoguttaceae bacterium
TTGGCCTCCGACTTCCCAAAACAGGAATAGCGTCAACCTTAAAAAAGGCGTCCATTGCAGGAACCCAAATCGGAGGCACGTCTCGATTACGAAGTTCCTTGACAATATCCATCGGTTCATAACCCTTCAAATCGGAATAAAGAACAATGAGTTTTTCACCTTTTTTCGCATCTGAAACAGCGGAAACGGTAACGCTAACCGGATCATCCGGTTTGTTGCCAATGATCTCTCCGATGACTTTTTCAATACCCTCATGAGGAACCATTTCTCCGCCGATTTTTGAGAATCGACTTAAACGCCCAGTAATGAATACAAAGCCGTCTTCGTCCATTCGCGCCAAGTCGCCGGTGCAGTACCAGCCATCGACAAGGACTTGGGCGGTTTTTTCCGGGTCGTCGTAATATCCCATCATAACGTTAGGCCCCTTAACCCACAACATTCCTACTTCGTTGCTCGGCAAAGGCAATTGCGTATCAACGTCGCGAATTTCAGCCTGCATTTCCGGCAAGGCAACGCCAATTGAACCTTCTTTTTCTCGAGGTTTTCCTTCTGGAATATTGCCATGTGGGAAATAATTGGAAATAATAACCGGCGAACATTCCGTGCAACCAAACGCCTCTAAGGGGCGAACGCCAAATTTCTTCTCAAATGCGTCTTTAACTTCCGTGGGCATTCGTTCAGCGCCAACTAAAGGCATTGTCAAATGGGCAAAACATTCTGCATCAATTTTGCGAATATACGCTCTGTAGAACGTTGGCGCTCCGACGATAATTGACGCCTTGTACTTTTTAGCCAATTTGCCAATCTCGGAAGATTCCAGTGGAGAATAATGGTACGCAACTCGGAAATAGGTACATAAAGACGCCCAAAGGTTGACCGTATAGCCTAAGGCATGGAATAACGGTAAAACGCCCAAAATAATACTCCGTTCATTATTCATATTTTGAGCGTCAATAAACAACGTAAAATCGCTGTAAATGTTGTTATGGGATAACATAACCCCTTTGGGAACGCCGGTTGACCCAGAAGTGAAAATTACCGTAACCATGTCGTCCGGCTGGATAGTGTTGAGTCCCAACGCTTTTTCCATTACCCATAATGGAGAGTAAGCCAAGAGCGCTCCTTTGATTTTATCCATGAGGCTAATCTGCTCAACTACATCCTCCAAACAAATCACCTCTGCTTCCAGATGCTCAAATTTAAGACGAGACATTACCCGGCGACTGGTAAGAATGTGTTTGATTCCAACCTTTTTAATACACGAATTCAAGATCGTTTCTGAAACTGTAAAATTCAAATTGACCACAACGCGTTTATCGGCAGTCAACGCAAAGTTCACGATTGTACCAGCTATTGATGCGGGAAGCATAACGCCAACGAACTTTTCGTCCTTATCAAGAATAGCGCGACGAAGAAAGTTTCGCATTACCATCATGTTAAGAATCGTCTGACGACCGGTAAGTTCTTTGCCGGACGATTCTGCCAATTTCCAGCCCTTGGATTGAGCAATACACTGCCGAAGAGCTTCTGAAACGAGGTTCATAGTTAAAACCCTTTCTTAAATGTACGTATTTCCAATTAAAATCTTGTAAAATTGAGAATCTTTTGATGCAAAACCACACCTTTATATTCAATACCTGAAATTATAGCGCTTCGTTTATCTTTTTCCAGAAGATAACATAGGATATTACACATCTTTTACATAAGTTTTACAACGCAAATAAAAGAAAGCAAAATAGTTATTCAAATAGAACTATATTTGTTGGCAACAGACCAGATGAGAGAGAATACTTAAAAATAACGAATCTACTTCCTGATACGCTTTTTGACGTTCTTTTTTGGGGTGGATGTAGAACCTAAAAGTTTATCCATCCAGCGTTTAATAACCACTAAAATAAATATCAATGGAACAAGAAAAATCGCTTGACGCGGCCAGGCAATAATGAGTAGCGTAGCAACCGGAATCAAAATAAACAGCCAGAATGGCAATTTAATCAGCTGATCCCACGCCAAGCCAATCGTTGTGAGCATGATTCCACCGCGAAGACCAGTTGCCGCCAAACTGGCCTCCTGACGCGTAAAGTCGCCAGTCTTGAACGCCATGACGAATCGGAGCGTCAATAAGGCAATTCCAATCCAGAATATAAATCGACCCTTGTCTTTAAGCGATAAGTTCATTCGTCTGATTTCTTGGGCTTCTTCGGCAAAAGGTCTTTGAGATTCTTTCTAAGCTGGTCCAACAAACCGGGCTTTTTCTCTTCTTTTTCTTCCTCAATCTTTAGAGGACGTTCAGACAGCGTTATTTTTTGAGTTATCGTTGTCGGGTCGCCATTCTTTTTACCTTTTCTTTGAGCTACAACCTCAATTGTATCGCCAACCGTTTTACCTGAAATTACCCGTTTGAATTGAGCAAATGTCTCAACCGGTTTGCCATCAACAGAAATAATGCGGTCGCCCTTTTTGAACCCGGCTTTTTGAGCGGGAGAGTCTTTCGGTGGGTCGATCAGAACCGGTTCAGCAATAGACGGATTGGGAATTTCAGTCGCGAAACCGATAAATCCTGGAACAATGTTTTCGCCTTTGGCGAGTTTGGGGAATACAGACTGAACGTCTTCCCATGGAATTGCAAACCCGATTCCGGAATCGTACCAGTCAACGCCAGCGTCGGCTTCGTCGCTTTGCGGAGACAAGGGGACTATAATCCCGATAACGCGTCCGCGAACGTCCAGCAACGGTCCGCCGTAATTGTTGGGCGAAACCGCTGCATCCGTCTGAACAGCAACGCCCCAAACGCGGCTCAGGGCGGATAGAATCCCGACTGTCGCGTTGACTGCGCTAACGCCTTCTTTATTGGGCGGGAAAACCCGACCACACGCGATCGCCCATTGACCAACTTTCCACTCTGACCGCGGAGCGAATTCCGGAACTGGAGTAGGGCTATCCGTTGCTATTTTCAGTAAAGCCAGTTTGCGAATCTTGTCTATTGCAACCACCTTGCCCGAACGAATTGCTCCATCGTTAAGACGAACAATAATCGACGGCGGCGCAGGATCGAATCCTAACGACGATGTAATTATATACCCGTCTGTTGATACGAACACCCCGGTTGAAATTTCTGGCAAAACGCTGTTTCCAGCCGATTCCATTCCACCAACGGGCTGTAACGAAACAATGGACGGCGAAATGACGTTAATCGCCTTCTGTACCGTTTCGGAAAAATTGTTGGGCATTTGCCCCAACGCGGTTGAACAAAGCGTCAGGAGGAGGATTATGATTCGTTTCATCGGGATTGAGGGGAATAGGGAGTAGGGAATAGTAGCGTGAAACGCTTCCTTAAAAACCGCGTAGGGGTTCAACATTAGTAGCCGTGGGTTTTAACCCACGGGGGAATAGAGGAGAAGCGAGACAACATGCCGCCCTCTCGCAACTCGCAACTCGCTACTCGCAACTCATCAAACAACTTTCAGAGCATTTTCGATGTCGCCCAGAATGTCTTTGATGTCTTCGATTCCAACGGACAAACGAATCATGTCGGGTTTGACGCCGCAGGCTTCCAGTTCTGCGTCAGAAAGCTGCCGATGCGTGGCGTTTGCCGGGTGCAGACAGCAGGAATGAGCGTCCGCAACGTGGGTGGCGATAATCGCGACTTTGAGTTCTTTCATGAACCGTTCCGCCGCGGCGCGACCGCCAACGAGTCCGAAGGAAACGACGCCGCACGTGCCGTTGGGCATGTACTTCTGAGCCAAGGCGTAATATTTATTGGTCGGCAAACCGCTGAAATTAACCCACGCAACTTTCGGATTCGCGTCAAGGTATTCTGCAACCGCTTGTGCGTTTTGACAATGGCGCGGCATTCGAACGTGCAGCGATTCCAAACCTATATTGAGCAGGAAACTGTTGTGCGGAGATGGGATAGAGCCAAAATCTCGCATCAGCTGAGCGACGCATTTGGTGATAAACGCTCCACCCTGTCCGAACTGTTTGGTGTACGTAATTCCATGATAGGATTCGTCCGGAGTGGTCAAGCCGGGGAACTTGTCAGCGTGTTCGTCCCAGTTGAATTTGCCGGAATCGACAATAACGCCGCCGACGCTGGTTGCGTGTCCGTCCATGTACTTTGTTGTGGAGTGCGTAACAATGTCGCAGCCCCATTCAAACGGACGGCAGTTGATCGGGGTCGGGAACGTATTGTCAACGATAAGCGGAACGCCATGTCGATGAGCCGCGGCGGCAAACCGTTCGATATCCAGAATGTCCAAAGACGGGTTGGAAATGGTCTCGCCGAAAACCGCCTTGGTATTGGGTTTGAACGCTGCGTCCAGCTCCTCGTCGGTAGCATCCGGAGAAACAAACGTGAATTCAATCCCCATTCGCTTCATCGTAACGGCAAACAAATTATACGTTCCCCCGTAAATAGCGGCGGAGGAAACAACGTGGTCGCCGGCGGAGCAAAGGTTGAAAATGGCGAAGAAGTTAGCAAGTCGGAGGCCAAGCGGTCTTAGGAAGACAATGAC
>JAZQDP010000529.1:0-13451 GCA_045546875.1 Thermoguttaceae bacterium
AGGTTAAGAACATCCTTCTTTTTGCAGCTCACAACATTGTTGTTAGAAGCTTTCTTATTGAAAGACGACAGGAGTGTGCAAGCAGTAAGAAAATCAGTAGCCGAAACTACTGACAGAATATCACTGTTAAAGAATCTTTGATGACGAACTTCCCAATCCTTTCGAAGTTCAAAATCATCCATTGCAAAGACTGCAGTAACCAGTTCGAAAACTGTGAGGGAAACACCACCAGTGTTAACATTCTCAAAAACTTGGCAGACAGCCTCTTTAGGCGTATCTCTATCCAAAGTAATGACTGGAATAGTGTACCGCCCCATATTCACGATGACCTCGTTTAAAAAAGTAGTGAATAACTTCGTCGCGCTAGGAACATAATTGTAATATTGCAAAAACCCCATCTGCCACTTAGAATACTTGTTTGGATCAAGAATGATGTTTAACGGAAATAGTTTCTGTTCGTATTCGAGTTCTGCGGAAGACACATCCAACTCAATCTTTCGACCAAAATCAGATGTTATTTGCTTTGTATCGGGAACGGATATAATCGCATCAAGACGATCAACGTTGCTATCAACAGCCTTGGTCATGTCAATGTAGTAATATCGTTTGATAGTCCGTCCTTTTTCTGTTTTGGTTTTTACTGCTTCTTCGCTGAATAGTGACGAATAGATAGAGGTCAAACGCTGTTGACCATCAAGAATCAACTCATCTGGTACAACTCCGTTTGAAGGAGATCCTTCAAGAACCCGATACTTAAAACGAATATTTTCGTTCCCATATTCAAGAAACATTACAGCGCCAACAGGATAACCACTCGTTATACTGGCAATGAGAGCCTTAATCCGATTATCATCCCAGACCCATTCTCTTTGAAAATCTGGCAGTTGCGTTTTACCAGAATGAACTGTAACCATGAGATTAATAATATTCCGATCGTTAGTTTTCATCTTTTTCTCATCAAATCGGTTTTTAAAATTTTTACAATTATCTCTGAATGATTAGAGCAATATTTTAGGCAGATGAACATATTCCCTCAACTACTGATTAACAACAATTAAGGATACTATATATTCACCTATTCTAACAATAATCCGTCATCCGGATTACCCCCTAAACTCTCATTCGTCGTCAATTCCAAATTGGAGTAGTCTGGCAGAGTTGGCGATGACAAATAACTCGCTAACATTATAGAGGATAGCGCCCATCAGAGCGTTGATATATCCCATGGAAGCCAGAGTAACAAAGAGAATTGAAATTCCCGTTCCCAAGAGGATGTTGGTATGAATCGTCCATTGAGTTCTTCTCGCCAAATCGACCGTCTGCGGTAGACGGCGCAAGTCGTTTGTCAGCAAGGCGACGTCGGCGCTTTGCAGAGCGATGTCGGACGCAACGGCGCCCAGGGCGACGCCGACGTTTCCGGACGCCAAAGCGGGCGCATCGTTGACGCCGTCTCCGACCATCATGACGATGCGCCCTTTTGCCTTCTCAGAAGCCACCACTTCTAGCTTCTGTTCCGGCAATACTTCAGCGATAATTTTGTCCATACCCAAATCGCCGCCGATTTGAGCCGCAACCTGGCGTCGGTCGCCGGTAAGCATAATTTCTCTGTCAATGCCTAGCTTTCTCAATTCAGCCAACGCCTGACGCGCTTCCGGACGCGGGCGGTCTGCCAGCATAAAGCAGCACAGAGCTTCAACCAGCGTTTGCGTTTCGTTGATCTGAACTTTTCTACCCAGCCAAACCAGAGAGCCGAGAAAGTCAGGAGCGGGCGGGAGCTGGAACCCTTCGTCGCGAAGCCATTCGTATCGCCCCAGATACCACGTTTCGGTTGATTCTTCCAGCAAAACGCCTTTGCCGGAGATTTCGCTCAGACGTCCGGATTCGATTTGGACTTTCATTCCCTTTGCGTCGGCGGCAGCGACAATGGCGCGGGACGCGGGGTGTCGGCTGGCGGACGCAAGTCGGAACCCTTCAAAAAGCAGTTTATCGGCATCCCATTCTTTAGCGACTTCCTCGTTTGTGGGGCGGATTTCCGTCAGCTGAAGCGCGCCGATTGTAACAGTTCCGGTCTTGTCGAGAATACAGGTGTCAACGTCCGCCATTTGTTCGAGGAATCGCGTATTTTTAATAAGAATTCCCAACCGGCTGGCGGCGGCAAGAGCGGCAACCATGGCAGTAGGACCGGCAAGAATCAGCGCGCCGGGGCAACCGACAACCAGAACCGCAACGGCTCTGCCGATGTCCCGGTACAAAAACAGCACGATGCCTGCCACGGCAAGAATAACCGGGACGTAATAGACAGCGTACTTTTCGATTAATTTCATAATCGGCGTTTTGGACTGTTCCGCGCCGCGAAGCAGTTCAACAACGCGCCCCAATGCGGTCAGATCGCCTGTCTTGGTTACTTTTATCTGTAAAACGCCCGTCAGGTTGACGGTGCCAGCAAAGACGGAGCTTCCTGTATTCATGTCAACCGGGACGGATTCGCCGGTAATGGACGATTGGTCAACTGTCGATTCCCCTTTGATAACGTCGCCGTCAGCGGGAATGACGTCTCCGGGATGAACGACGCAAACGTCGCCGACTTTCAAATCGTTGGTCGGGATTTCCTTTTCCGTCCCATCTTCCTGAAGAATCGTGGCGGAACGGGAATGAAGCCGCCGCAAACCCTCAATGGCGGACTGAGCGCCTAAAATGGAACGTTCTTCCAGGAAATGACCGAGGTTCATAATAATCGGAATGAGCGTCGCGGTCAAAAAGTCGTGGTTCGCCATAGCCGCCAGAGTTGCCAAGGCAACCAGCTGTTCCGTCATAACGGTATTGGTTGTACTTCGGCTGAAAAGCCCCTTGGCAGCAATATAGAAAATCGGGATTGAAACAATCAGCGACGCCAGCATGATAACAAAGTCGGCGACGTCTCGCATGCCGGCGGAGCCGTAGTATTTTTGCCACAGACCGACGCACAGCAACCCGCCAGCCAACATGGCGGATCCAAGCTGAACGACGATTTTCGCCCGTTCCTGAACGGTCAGCGGGGCTTCTAATTCTCGAATACGCTTTGATAACGGATTATTAAATGCGCCGGTTTCCTGTACTGGAGTTACAGTTGACATATTCAAATTCCTGTATGCTTGTGATAAACTTTTGTTCATTTAGTAGCGAGTTGCGAGTGGCGAGATGTGAATTCTCACTACTGCCTACTGCCTATTGCCTACTGCCTCTTACCCTCATCCGGGAGAACGACTTTCGTTTCCGGCGGGAGGAATCGCAGTTGTCCGACGTTGTCGAACACGTTTTCCAACGTTTCCAAATACACTCTTTGTCGAACAACGTCTTTGTTGTTTTGGTATTCCTGATAAACCGGTTCAAAACGGTTGTACATAGCCTTTGTTTGAGCCAGCAGTTTTTCTTTGTACGCTTTGGCGTCCTGAATCATGGCGTTGCTGGCTTGTTCCGCCGCAGGAACAACCTGACTGGCGTATTTTTCCGCCTTGTACCGCTGTTCTTCAATTTGGGTTCTGGCGTTGCGAACGTTTTCAAACGCCTGATTGACGTGCCGCGGCGGGTGAATTTCCCGGAATTCAACGGAAACGATTTCAACGCCCAGGTCAAGATCATTGACGCGATTCATTGCCTCAAATCGAACCTGTTGTTCCAGGGCAGAATGGTCAACTTCGCACGAGTCGTCTTCGTGGTCGTGCCCGTCGTGATCATGACCATGTCCGTGAGCATGATGATGATGGTGTTTGTGACTGTGCTTGTTAATCGTGGTCGGTTTTGCCGGTTCTGTTTTAGCAGCCGCAGGTTCGTCTTCGCCCTGACGCTGTCGAAGCAGGTCGTCAATCGTCCAGTTTGCCGCCGTTTGAGTGAACGCCGTCAAAACAATATCGTGCAAAAACGCTTCCGGATTGTCAACGCCCAAGCGGAACGCAATTGGGTCAGAAACCTTGTACTTGACAACGATTTTCGTTTGGATAACGTTCATGTCGCCCGTCAGAGCGTAGCCTTCCAAAAGCGGGTCAATGCTGTCCAGCGACCCCATATTGTCGCCCAACGGCTTGAAAATCTCGTTAATTTCCAGCTGTTCGATTTTCAGTTCAGGCGTCTGAATAACTTCGTCAATTGGATACGGCAGCGCCAGCGCCAACCCCGGCTTCATAATTCGCGCGTCGCCCTCGCCCTGCAGTTTGCCAAACCGCATGAGCATGCCAACGTTGCCAGGTTTTACCGACGTTATTCCCGAAAACCAGAACAGAATCACCAGCAATAAAACTATCCATTTGAATAGTCTCATACCAGCTTCCAGCCCGATATAAACGGCTTTGGATGTTTTCTTTTGAGCCATGATTAGGATATTATTAAATGTTCAGTTGCAATTTTATTTGTTTATTATTGTCGAATTATTTTGTTACGGCATTACCGGAGCAGGGGTCGGTTGAACCGGAACTGACGGATTTGGAGCTGGTTGAGCCGGAACTACTGGTTGAGCCGGAACGGTTGTTGTTGGAACGTCGCCTTTGTTGGGTTCTTCAAACAGCATCTTGAAAAATTCGTTGTCGTTGCGAAGAACAATCGTCGCGTTGCCGCTGAGCGTGTTTCGGAGCGTCTGCATGGATCGCCAGAATGAGTAAAATTCCGGTGCGAAGCTGTTCGCCTTGGCGTCGATTCGGGTCGCTTCCTGTTCCGCTTCGCCGATAATTCTGCCGGCTTCCATACGTCCTGCGGTTTGAAGTTCTTCCGCCTTTAAGTCCGCGTCCTTTTTAATCTTGTCAGCTTCTTTATCGCCCTTCGCCTTGAGTTCGCTTGCAAGCTTGACGCGTTGCGCGCGCATGGAATCCAAAATCGTTTTCATGTTGGTTTCCGGAACGGACATACGCTTGATCCCCACCTGCAAAACGTCGATTCCGTAATCTTTGCGAATGGAGTCTTTGATTTCATTGAGAATCTTCTCTTCAATTTCTTCAGCGCAAATTTCGCCCTCGTTTGTCGAAACAAGAGAAGAAAGCGAGTAATTCCCGACAAAACGGTTTTCGCTGTCAACGACTACGCCTTCCAACGCCTTTTGGGCGGAATGAATTAACGCCTGTTCTGAGAACGTTTCGCCCCGACCGAGAGATTCCAGATACAACAGCGGGTCAGCCACTTTCCATACCACGTAAGTCAGAAGCTGGATGCTGTACTGCTCTTTGGTCAGCGTTGACGCCTGAGGGGTGTTGAAAATGCGTTTACGCATGTCAATGGAATGAGCCTTTTCAATCGGCCATGGGAGTTTCCAGTAAAGCCCCGCCTTTTCCACCGTGCGAGTCGGACGGTCAAAAAACGTTACGACGGTTTGCGTTCCTTCTGAAACCTGGAACGACATGCCGTACGCCAAAAGAAGAGCGACCAAAAATATGCCGATGACGACTCGTAAAATGTAAGCCCCCCAAGGAGTAACGTTTGACGTTGTTGGAATTGTATTTTCTGTGGACATGGTTGGTAGTAAGGGTTATGTTGAGTAATTAAATTATTAGTGGAATAAGCTGCTAGCCGCTAGCTATTAGCTTGTGCGTTTGTAGTTCTGAACGTTAATAGTTAATGCTGGAAACTAAATTTACAAAGCTGGGAGCTAGAAGCTAACAACTCCTAACTGTATTTTCACTCCGCCTGAATCAGACCGGGCATGACAGACGGTTTCTTTTCCTCTGGCTTCTGGCTCATATCCCAGTACAACGGCAGATTTTTGTCAATTAAAACAAGGCGCTTATTCGCCAACGACTGCTCAATCGTATTGAGCCAGTACCGATTCTTGAACGCCAGCGGCGATTCTTTATACGCCTCTCCAACGGCAAGGAATTCTGACGAACGTTCCTGAGCGGCGGAAATGCGCTTATTCGCCTCAATTTTAGCCGTAACGACTTCCGCATAGGATTCCATCTGCGCCTGAAGCAGTTTAACGTCGCGCTGCCCTTCTTCTTTAATCATGTTCGTCTTGACGTTAATCTTGGCGGAAATAACGCCCAGGTAATCTTCCGCAACGTCTACCGGCGGATGAAGATTGAGCAAACTGACGTCTATAATTTCGACGCCCAAGTCGCTCTTGTCGCAGAAGGACGTCAAGCGCTCTTTTATTCCCATGGCAAACGCATTACGGTCAATTGACAGAACCTGCTCAATGGTTTTGGAGCGCGTCATTTCCATCAAAGCGCGATAGCCGTAGGCTTCAATAGCGTCTTTAGGATTTTGGCACGAAAAGACGTACTTCATAAATCCATCTTTGTCTTCCCGGATTTTATAGACAACCATCGCGTTGATGACAATCGTTTCATGCCCGGCGCCCAAAAGGAGATCGAATTCCTCTCCGTGCGTTTCCGTCCATAAATAGGCGTGCAATTCGTCCCCGGCAAATTCAGCGTCTTCATCGTGAGAAAACCCGATCGGAAGACGAACCGCCTGTTTGACCGGATACGTTTTAATTTCACCTAAGGGCCACGGCATCTTGAAATACAGTCCCGGCGTGAGCGGTTCCCCGGAAATGACGCCGCAGTTGAGACGAACGCCCATCTCGCCCAGGCGGACAACGCTCAACGACGTCAGCGCCCACGAAAGCAAAACGACCATCACCAACGCTGGAATCGTCGCCCGGGCAACAAATCGGATCGCCCACGACGAACGGAATGAAATGCCGTATTTCTTTTCCAGCGTATTGAACAACCCTGAAATCGGGTTGCCCAAAACAAATATCAAACTTCGAGACGTCAAATCAACTGGCGACGTAAATTGCGTTGGTTTACTGGACCGATTGAGCCAGCCCATCAGCAGTCGGGCGAACAGTTCCACTCCAACGAGAATCGACCAAATAATCAGGACGCGCGTAAACCAGCCCTCGCCCGCGCCGATCCACGATTTGGCAATAAACATCGCGCCGCTAATAAGGCAGAGAATCTGAAGTTCTCTCATGGCGCCGGAAAGCCCTGACGCCTCTGGTAAATCGTCTGTCGAAGCCGATTCAAAAGAATGGGCAAAGATTAACCACACGCAGCTAAAGACAAACCCGAATATTCCCAACAAAGTTGCTTGAGGCGTTTGGAACGCAAAAAACTCTTCCGTTCCCTTGTTGAGTTCAAAAAACAGATAAAGCCCCGCCAGCGTTACTATTGCCGTTGGAATCAACCCCAAAAGCCAAAAATGGATCGAACGCCCCTGTTCAAATTCGATAATATAGGGATTCTCCAAATCGGAATTGGACTCTGCCCTGCCCCATTGCGGAGGTCGCCAGGACTGCGCTTCAACCAGACGGTATCGCAACCGCGCAGCATGGGACGAAAGCCAGGCGGTTATTGTCGCCAACGCAAAAACCAGCGACAATGCCGCCAGCGTCGTTCCGGAAATCCCATTAATTACGCATGACGCAGCAAACGTCCCAACCGTGGCAAGCCCTAAGAAAACCGTTACAGTCAAACAAAGCCCTGTATAGGCGCCTTCACCGCCCCGAACGGGCTTTTTGTTATCTAAATCTGACATATTGCTCATTTTATCAATGTTAATTAGTACAGCTAGATGCTACTATAATATTACCTATCTTATGCATTATAGCATAAATTCTCAAAGTTTAAAACCAAGTTCATAAAAAATCTTGAAAAAACAAGAGAATTTAATCCTTTGACGCTATTAGGGCTAAAAAAATTCATTTTTCTTATTTTACCTATAAACTTTTCCGGTAAAATGGCGGTGATTGGTTGCAAGCAGCGAGAACATTTCACCTTCGACGAATTAAAGCCACGACCTCTCGCCTACTCATAACTCGCAACTACACTGATTTTACCTCAAATTTATTAAACTAAACAGACAAAACTTCCTTATTGCATATTGCAGTAAACATTATTGACGAAAACTAAATTTCGCGTTCTCCTATCTGTTGATCAAATTTGTAAATGCAACTTAAGAGCAGCCATTCTGTATAATGTTAAAACGCTAAATTAAACAGAACGCTTATTTAACAGATAACCGGTGGAGCGCGGCAAGCGTTTGACGACGAAAACCCTGCCTCAGTCAAAATAGATGAAAGATTAAATGACGAACCGATTATGTCAAAAGAATTGATTTCATAACAAGACGAAGCAAGAATCTGCCCCATAGAAAAAAAATGACAAAGAGGACAGGAATCTTGACAATCCACAACGGAATTCGTTGCATAAAGGACGTTATCCTGAGTATGTTGTTCACAATGGCATTCGGAATGTTCGCAATGAACTAAATGAGAAATGCAATGCTCACACTCGGGAAGAACGCTATGAAAAGACATCCCAATAGACGTTACAAGCATAAAATAGATCGCAAAAGCGAAGCTAAATATACATTTTCCCCGCACAACGGGATGATAATCGTCTTCAGGAATATATGAACGCTTCAAAGTAATAAAACCAATAAATGAAAGTATTATAATTAGTTTGAAATAATTGTAGCAAATCCAATACAATTTGTCAATAGGTCAGAATAAAATTTTAATAAAAAAACAAAAAAACAACGTCTCAATTGTCGGCTGCGCCGCAATTATTTTTATTTATTTCAAAATCCCTCTTCACAAAAAGTAGATAATATGCAATAATGTATTTCAGAATGTGTATAATTACTTTATCACTAATTTTTTAATTAAAAATGCTTTTCGACAATAACGTTCATAAAATCTGCGTATTGCGAACAGAAATCCTCCTGAACGTTTTTGCCAGAAGAGCCGCTTTTCTCGATTAGGAATTCCACTATGCCTGAAAACGACAATAACAATCAATACGACATGTTTGCCGTTCCTGAAGATTACGACCCCAACAACGCTCAAGAGCGTCAGTATCTTCCCCCGCCAGAACCATGGTACAAACGCAACCCGGCATTGGTGAACTTTGTAGCGTTGATAATAGCCGTTATCGCCTCTGGTTTGCTGGTCTATCTGCCCCATTATTTACACAGATCCAGCGGCGCCGATTATCCAACAATTGGATTCCCGTCTCCGGTATTTCAGGTTGAGCCGTTAAGCGACAATGCCGAACTTAAGCCGTTTACCTCGTTTAATTTGGTAGGAAAAGCCACCCTGCTGAGCATTTGGGGACCTTGGTGCGACCAGTGCCGGCAAGAAATGCCGCATTTGGCGGCGTTGCAGCGCGCGCTGTCAAACAACCCCAATTTTCAATTTGTCAGTATTGCCTATCCACCCGATCTGGCAAACGGATTTGAAAATGAAAGATCCGTTGACAACAAACTGGTTTTGAAAATCAATCCGGATATCGAATCTCAAAAGGATTTATTTCAAAAGATGTCTGTCGATGCGGCTGTTACAGCTGGTTTTTCTGGAAAAGAAATATACTGGGATCCGAAAGGGATTTTAGCAAACGCTCTGTTCCAATCTTTCCCGCCCGGAAAGCAAAAAGGAATTGCGTTTCCGACGCTTATTCTCTTTGACAGCCAAAAAGTAATCCGCGCGGTTTGGGTTGGATACGCGCCGGGACTGGAAAAACAGGTCATCGAACGAGTTCAACAAACGCTCGAAACTGTCAAACCGCAAGAGTAGGCAGTAGGCAAGAGGATTGGAAGGAGGAAATGAAGTTCGCGGAGCGAACGTCGAAGCAAACGTAACGCATCCGGGGCGCGGACATTGTCCACGAATTAAATTATTTTTTTGGCGAGCAATACCCGTCGTCCGGAAACAAGACGTTGTCGATTAAAGCCCAGAATTCTTTCTCGCCGGTCAGAAATTCCATATTAATTTCTACTCCATAAACCGGAACCGGCGAATGAGTCATCGCATCAGACAGTTTGACGTAATCTTTCATTGTACAAACAATCGCGTCAACCTTAGATTCTCTTGCCAGCGAGATTATATCGTTTTGATCTGTATTTGTATACTGATAATGATCTGGATAGACGTTAAACTGTTCACAGACGCAACCCAGAGAATTGACGGTTCGCCTGAACGCCTCCGGATTTCCCAAACCGCAAAACGCTAAAACCCGTTTACCATTTATGGATTCTAACGCAACCGTTTCCCCCGTGATGAGCCGTAACGCGCCGGGACGATGGCAGGCTCGCGAGACCGCAATACCGGGATTATAAGCTAAAACGCGCTGTTCGATATCTTGAAGCCGCTGTTCTGAAACGCCGTCTGCATGCGTAATTATTACACAATCCGCTCTGCGTAAAGAACGCAGCGATTCTCTAAGCGTCCCTCGAGGACAGATTCTGTCATACCCAAACGGGTTGAGAGCGTCAATCAAAACGACGTCCAAATTGCGAGATAAACGTCGATGCTGAAACCCGTCGTCGAGTATAATCGCCCGAGGTCTTGACGATTCGTCTTGACTGCACAGCGTTTTGGCGGCAAGAACTCGATTGGGATTTTGAACATAGATTCCGTCCGGATTTCGGGTCTGCAATTCTTTTCCCTCGTCATTGAGTTCTCCCGGCTTGGCTTTATACCCTCGACTTATTACCGCCGGGCGCCCTGCCCGGTTCAAGATGTATGTTACCACTGCGGCTGTCAACGGCGTTTTGCCGGTGCCTCCCATCGTAACGTTGCCAATGCTGATTACCGGGACGTCAACAGAATGAACCGCGCCGGGAACAACGTCATACCAGAGGTTTCGTATTGTTATCGCTGGAAAATAGAGAGCTTCTAAAACCGTCAAACCAGCTCTGGCTATTGCCGCCCCTATGGTCTGCTGTTCGCCAGAAATGATTTTATGGTAGTTCATGAATTAGCAATGAGCGATTACGCAAGCGCAGTCCTATAGCCTACTATTAACTCGCAACTCGCAAAGCGTTCTCTATCAGAAATACAAACCGCCGGAAAGGAAGAAGGAATCGCCCAACCCCATGGAAGCAACCCTCTGGTAGTACACTTTTCGATTGAACGCGCCGCCAATTTCAAAAAATCCGTGAACGCTGCGCGCGAATTCGAAGTCAATGCCGACCGCAATGCGGATATCGTTATAGCTGACATTCGTAAACTTCTCGAACGGTTCTGGCAAGCCAGTGTAAACATTCCAGGTTCCTCCGCCGTACTCGCCGCGAACGTACCACCACAATTCATTTTTAGCGTCAATAAGCGTGCATTTTTGCGAGAATTTGGGATAAGGGAAAACCGCTTCCAGTTTCATCGTTCCATCGGGACTTGTCCAGACGGCTCCAAAGACCGGCAAGATTTTGTCGTTAACTCTGTTTATATAATCAACGCCGAGTCTGGCTTCCCAGGTTTGAGAGATGCGAAAGTTCCCAATCGCATGACCGGAAAGACGAATAGAACTCCCTTTAACCGTATGAAAATCAGAGTAAACGCCAACGCGAACCGCTAAATCAACGGAAATCCAGTCGCTTAACTGGGGCGTCCAGGCGGTGTCAATATAAGCGTCGTAAGTTCTTTTAGATTGCATCGCTTCTAAAAAAGCGTATTCCTGATTGCCATATTCATCAAACTGATCGCGAATTGGCAGCGCCAGTTCGCAGTCGCTATTCCACCAGTTGAAAACAAAGCCGGGAGTAACTTTGATTGAATTTTGCGGATCAAAACACAGAGGAAACGCAAACGTTGCGTTTAATTCCAACCGGGTCAAGCCGAGTTTCTTTTCTTCTTGCCCGCCAGGCATCCAGAGAACGTCAACTTTCCATGCGTCCAGAAATTTCTGGTACGACGGATATTGATTGCTGGGGCAACTTGCATTCGCGCCGGGATTGGTGTCATAATAGTAATTATACCCAGGATTGGGCGAATACGGCGATTGCGCGTACCCGTTTGACGTTGCGTACGGGTCAAACGCTGGTCCCGGAAACGGCAGAGCTGTACTGTTACACGGAGCCGTACCGTACATAGCCGGAGCGGCTTCGGTTCCTAAAACCGGCGCGGCTGGCGGCGGAGCTTGCGCCATGGATAACGATATAAGCCCCTCGGTTAGCCCCAATAATGCTACACAAAGCAACGCGATTATATGTGTTATTTGTCTATTCATGTCAATAGTCCAAGTAATAGTTAGAAAAATTCTAACAGACAATAGCAAATTTTAAGATCTTTGTGAATAGGAATTTTTAAAAAACTTTTGGCTATTCCAGCTAGAGGCGCGCTCCAATTGGTTGCGAGGACAAGTGGCGAGTTGCGAACCATATCTATGAAACGCTTGCGTAATTCCGAATTCCTAATTAAACCTACACCCCGACTTCCTGCCGAATCTCTCACCCTTCCCATTTTTTTTCAAACGTGTAGAATATACTCAAAATGAAATCAGTAAGTTTTTAGCTATTTAAAGTCGCAAGTGGTTGCCGTCTCTAAATTTAGATAGAGAAAAATGATAATCATATCCTTGGCGGCTTATAGCCTGAAAACTGGTCGTTAAATAATTAGAAGGGAGTATCGTTATGCCTAGTTGCGTATTGGCTTATTCCGGCGGATTAGACACCTCGGTTTTGGTAGGTTGGTTAATCGAAGAAGGATTCGACGTTCACGCTGTCTACGTTGATTTGGGTCAACCCTGTGAAGACCGTCAGGCGCTCATTGACAAAGCGTTGAAGATTGGCGCCAAAACGGCTCGCGTTATTGACGTTAAAGAAGAATGCGCTCGCGATTTTGCCGTCCCGATGATTCAATGGCAGGCAAAATACGAGGGGATTTACCTCTTGGGAACGTCAATTGCTCGTCCGATCATTTCCAAAAAATGTCTGGAAGTTGCCAAAGAAGTTGGAGCTACCGTTTTCGTTCACGGCGCAACCGGCAAAGGCAACGACCAGTGCCGATTCCAGCTTGCCGCGGAAGCGCTTGATCCAACCGTCAAAATTATGGCTCCATGGAGAATGGAAAAGTTTAGAAAACGATTCCCCGGTCGATCTGAAATGATTGCCTTCTGCGAAGAACGCAACATTCCGGTCAAAGCCTCCAAATCCAAGCCCTACTCCAGCGACGAAAACTGTTTCCATATTTCGTATGAAGCCGGGCAATTGGAAGACTTGTCCATTAACGGCGTTGAACTGGTTGATTTCGGCATGGGCGTTTCCCCGCAGGAAGCTTCCGATAAGGTCGAAAACATCACTATCGGATTTGAAGCTGGCGTTCCGGTTTCGCTCAACGGAGAAAAGCTCACTCCTTACGAGATGATTCATCATCTCAACGTTATCGGAGGTCGAAACGGCATCGGTCGAATCGACATTGTCGAAAACCGCTTTGTCGGTATGAAGTCCCGAGGCGTGTACGAATCCCCCGGCATGACAATTCTTTACGACGCTCATCGTCAAATGGAATCTCTGTGCGTTGACCGCGATTTGACCCACTTGCGAGACAGACTCTCTCCTGAAGTGGCGGAAATGATTTATTACGGATTCTGGTATCACGCCAAAATGGACGCCTTGCTGGCATTCATCAAAGACATGCAAAAGCACGTTACCGGAGAAGTTGGTTTGCAGCTTTATAAGGGCAACATCATGATTAACAGCCGTAAAAG
>JAZQDP010000530.1:0-2964 GCA_045546875.1 Thermoguttaceae bacterium
TTGGACGTGTTGGGCATACGCTGCGCGCCGCGACCGTTAATTTCGATGTACGGAATGCGTTCTAACAAGGCGTTTTCAAATCGAGCGCGCATTTTGCGAATTTTTTCCATGTCAGCGGCATGAGTTTTGGCTGCCAGTATCATCGCTTCTGCCATTCCGACAATATAGGCAACGTTCTCTGTGCCTGCGCGTCGACTGCTTTCCTGATGACCGCCAATAATAAACGGACGGATGCGAGTTCCTTTGCGGATGTACAAGCCACCAACGCCTTTCGGAGCGTGGAATTTATGCCCTGAAAAAGAAACGAGGTCAATATTCCCTGTCGATAATTCCAGCGGAACTTTCGTCATGGTTTGAGTGGCGTCGGTATGGAAGATAATCGACGGATCGGTTTCCTTGGCAATTCGAGCCAAATCTTCAACTGGGAAAATAACGCCAGTTTCGTTGTTGGCGTGCATAATCGAAACGATAAGCGTATCTTCATCCAGGGCGCGAACATACTCTCGCATATCCAACTCGCCCAAGTTGTTGACTTTGAGATAGGTTACGCGATAGCCGCGTCGTTCCATCTCCTTGCAGACTTCCAAAACGGCAGGATGTTCAACGGACGATGTGATAATGTGTTTTCGGTTTGAATTTGCCGCGGCACAGCCGAAAATAGCAGAATTATTGCTTTCTGAAGCGCACGATGTAAAAAGTATTTCGGTTGGATCGTCAATATTCAAGCATTGGGCAATGGTCTGCCGTGCGTTTTGAATGGCGCGAGCAACGGTCTGCGCTGGCGGATACATTGAACTGGCGTTATAGTACAGTTCGTTGAAATAGGGAAGCATTGCGTCTCGGACTTCCGGGGCAACGGCGGTGGTTGCGTTATTATCAACGTATATCATATCAGATTGTATGGTTGAATTGTGAATGAAGCATTGACAAGCGCATGTTGTCAATGTTCATGGATTAAAACAATTGACGTTTTAATTCTGATTATATATCAATCTTTAAGATAGTAAAGGGGAACAACAAATTAAATAAAAAGAAAAAGCCCCTGATTGCTCAGAGGCTCGTTTACAGGAGTCTAATTATAGACCGGATAAAAAATAGGTATTAGTATTTCGAGAACGGGCGGAAGATGCTCTTGGTTGTTCCGTGGTAGGAGCCGTCATTATATTCCATTCTCCAGGAACCATCGCGCCATTTGAGGGTAACTTCGCGCCATCCGAGCGGAACTTGCGGATAGGGATAAACCGGACCAATATACGGCCACGCATTAGCGCTGTAATCTTTGGGATAGCAAACTTGAGAGTAGTTCGGATAAGCAGCGTAGGACGGCCAGGCATAATTGGGCATGTAAGGACGATCGTAACGAACAGCGTGGTTTTGACCGTTTACGTCGGGCATGGCGTATTGCGGAGCGCTATTCATCGGCAACGGCGTTCCGTATTGAACGGGAGTGGACTGTGTTGGGGCAACGACGGAACCGTCTGCCGGAGTTGGCTGAGCTTCGCCAACGGCTACATCGGAAAGAATGCTAACGCCTGCTTGCTGACCAACGGCTGGAGCGAGAGGAGCAGCTTGATAAGGCGTTTCAACGATAGAAGCGGCAACCTGCTGAATACCGCCAACGCTCATTTGATTGTTGACTTGAGAAACGCCGGGAACTGTACGAACGATCTGTTCAATCCTCATACGCTGTTCGCTGTTGGTTGCAACGCCTTCCAGCGTTACCATGCCGTCTTTAACGCTGACCTGAATTTGATCGGATTCTTCCAGCGCTGAACTCTGAACGAGAGCTTGTTCGATGTTGTCTGCAACCATCTGGTTGTTAGCTGATGCAATGCTGCTAAAAGCCAAAGCTGCTGCACATGTAATTACTACAAAAAAACGTCGCATATCAAAATCTCCTGTAAATGACCCAATTTTCTGCGCTATGAACGAATTTTACGAGAAAGTCAGGTCGATATATATTCGACACAATAAAAGTCGTTGCTGGACAGCCCAGCGCTAATATTACACGTTAAAATATTTGTCGGACGTTTTCTTATAAAAATTTTAAGATTTTCTTGAGGCATGTTATAATCCGCAAAGTTTGCGTATTTTAACTTTGGAACGCAAGATTTTGCGAGAATTAGTCAATACTGTCTGATTTTAAGAATGAAATTCTCGCTGCCCATGCGACGGCTACGCCTAAGATCAGCCCGAGCAGGAATCCGACAATAGATTTCCATTCTGCCGATGGCGGGAATATTAAAGCGAGGGAGTATGACCCAATTATCCCGATGACTAAGGGAAAGATAAAAATAATAGAAGACCAAAGAATCATTGCTGGCGCCCCCAGCCGTTGCGCCGCTTCGATGGATTCCGGTTCAATTTGCCGTCGAGAACATTTGTGATTGCCGCACGTTTGGCAGCCGGACGATGCGGACTCTGAAGCCATGGGCAGAAAGTCCTCGCAGGAAAAGTCGGTTGAATCCTCAGAAATATCGTCAGGATTTGATTGCTGGTTTTGTAAATCGTTCATGATAGGAAAATGATAATTATCGTTTTGCGTAGCTGAAAATGCTGTTGCATGATGCGAAAAGCGTATTATTCATATTATTCTATAATCCAAAAATTTTCAATCCCCCCGGTATGAAAAAAACATTTTCAGATTATACTGATATAGTATTTCAATTGAAATAACGTTTGATTTTTATCTCGACAATATTTATCCTCCTTATTTTAATACAATGAATACTCACGCAACTGCTGAGCAGTTAAAGAAAAATTTACAGGCAATTGAAGACGAGATCGTCCAATACGCGCTCAAGGCTGGACGTCAACCGGCTGACGTCCGATTGATTGCGGTCAGTAAATATGTAGATTACCCGGTATGCAAATCGTTAATAGAGCAGGGCGCCGGCGAGCTTGGTGAGTCCCGACCTCAGTTGTTAGCTTCAAAAGCGAAAGCTGCGATGGACGATGGCTTGT
>JAZQDP010000531.1:0-5828 GCA_045546875.1 Thermoguttaceae bacterium
CAATTGCTGGAACTCTTTCTGACGCTCGTCAGATGGCGAAACTGGCTGAAGAAAAAGGTCTGCCGACGTTCGTTTGGTTCAACTATCGCCGCGCCCCGGCTGTCGCCTTTGCTCACAAACTGATTAAATCCGGTGAACTGGGACGCATCCTCCACGTTCGAGCCCGCTATCTGCAAGACTGGGCTGGCGAAGACGTCCCGATGGCTTGGCGCTTCAAGAAGGAACTGGCAGGTTCCGGCGCTCACGGAGATCTCAACGCTCACATCGTTGACATCACCCGTTTCGTTGCTGGCGTCGAAGTTGAGGAAATCTGCGGCGCGTATGCGGAAACCCTCATCAAACAGCGCAAAGTCCTCATTGGCGGAACCGGCGCAGGAATCTCGCAAGACGAACTGATTAAAGCTGGCGCCAACTCCGGCGACAAGTACGAAGACGTTACCGTTGACGACACCGTTGCGTTCCTGGTTCGCTACTCCAACGGCGCGGTTGGAACTTACGAAGCCGCTCGTCAGGCTACAGGTCACAAGAACGACAACACGTTCGAAATCAACGGCACCAAGGGTTCGCTTCGCTTCTCCTTTGAACGCATGAATGAACTGGAATACTATGACGCTCGTTTGCCGCAGGGCGTTCAGGGCTGGACAAATATCCTTTGCACCAACGCCTCAAGCCATCCGTACGTTGCCAACTACTGGCCCGATGGACACCTTATCGGATACGAACACTGCTTCATTTCCCAGGCTCTGGATATTTGCAGCGTTTTGGCTGGTCAAGAACCGGTTATTCCGTTGCCGTCCTTCAACGACGCCTACCAGACTCAGCGAGTTCTGGAAGCCGCCATGCTGGCAGCGACCGAAAAACGCTTTGTCAAAATGGACGAAGTCAAATAGTACTATAACGTTATAACGCCTGTAAATTACGCAGTTTACACATTTACCCAAACTGCGTAATTGAGAATACGGTCTGCGGCGCTTTTATGTGTTGCAGACCGATGTTTATTTATTCCTGCAAGCCATAAGAATAAAATTCTGCTTAACAATAATTGAACCGCTGGGCGTTTTAATTCGTATAGATAGCAATGCAAAAAGAGAACTATACGATTCTTCTGGGATTAGAAATCCTGTTCCTGTCGTTTTTCGCAACCTCGTTGTGTCTGTCATTCGATTTGTGGCAGCCAGCAGGGGGAACGTTGCCTATTGACGGTTGCGCCGTTTGGGGAGCGCATCCAGACGATCTGGAAAAACCGCTTTCCTGGACTCAAACTCTGCGGAACTATTATTCAGTCCCTTTTTCCGACAATCCGTGGCGACTGGTTCGCTTAACGCTTTCGGTTTTCCCGTGGACTTTCTTCGGGTTGGCGATTTGTCATGTCGTTTATACTCACGCGACAGAGAACCAGCTTATCGACCCGTTTTCTGCCGGGCTAACTGCCGCAAAACAGCTTTTGCCATTTTGGCTTGCTGGAGCGCTGTCGATTGGTTTCGCCATCGGGCTGGTAATTGTCTGCCAACTTCACCCTAACCCAACGCTCAATCCGATTGAAGCGCTAACAACGTTCTATATCTTTGTTATTAGTTTTGGAATTGCCTTTCTCATCAATTTAGCGTATTTATCGCTAAAATTTGCTGACGAAGCCTATTTGAAGCTATCTCCCCACACCGACGGCAAGCCTGCATCTAAACTGTTATGGAAATTGCACTGGCTTCTATGGAAAGCCTTTGAAGGAGCGTTAGCAGCTCTGTTTGCCTTTATTCCCATGCTGGTTTTGGCTGTTGTTTTCCATCATATAATTGGATTCATGGTATTTGGAACGCACCCTTGGGTGCCAATGCGAAAAGAGGATGCCACGTTAGCCGCTCTGAGCTTTATCCCCTTGGTCATTCTCAACGGCTTCTTCTGGACGGTCATGACGCGCATGTACATAAAAATTCACGCCGCGACAAAATAAGCGGGGTTGCAATTCTATGTGTTACTTCATAACGATTATCGTTCCCGAGAACTTTCTCAAGGAAAAGACGGTTAAAACTCCGCGGGGACTAGAGCTGACGCCAATGGAGAATCCGTCCATCCAAAAGCGGATTTTTAAAAACGAAGTTCAGCTGGCGCTGACGTCCGGCGGCTGTTCGTGCGATTTGTATTCCGCCCCGAATGAATACGACGCTGAGGAACCGTCCCAGCCGGACTATTCTAAAAAGTACGCAAAAAAAGGCTGGTCTAAAGCCAAAATCGCCCGGGCGACGGCGTCCCGATTGCAGTCCGCCAATACGGATTCAAAAGACGTCAATACAAAACAAGTCCCGGATATTGTTACAGACTATTTGCAAGAAATCGTTCACAAATACGACTGCGTCAAATTTCTGGTTCATTGGTACAGCGGCAACGTAGAGACGGAAAAGTTTGACGTTCAGGAGATCGCCCTTGATATAAACCGTTTCTCAAACGCCGATACAGAAATCCTCGTTGACGCGATTTACACGCTTACGGAAAAACGGCGATAATAAGCATTAAATGGTCGCCGGAACTGAAAGGTTCACTATCAGAATACTCGTCTTGAAACAGATTTTCCCTATAACGGATTTCTTGTTTTATGATATAAACATGAATTATGTTCATTAACATTTAGTTTGTGAATGTTATTTTAGCATATTAATATTGGTAGAAAGATTTATGCAGCAAACGGGCAAAGACGCCCACAAACCGGACTCAACCGTGATTTCCGGTAAAAGAAAAAGCGGGAGCTAGCGCTTCCGCCTAATTTCTTTTTAAAAGTTCGCGAACTTTGCGTGAGTTATTTTCCGGGGACTTATGCACCCCGGCTCGCCCACCCCTCACGCCTAATCCCTAACTCGTTTACGCAGGTACATCAACCCAACACACCCTAGCGCCAATAGCGCCCACGTGGACGGTTCCGGAACGGCGTTGGGATTGACGCCTAAGATAACGGCGCCATTTTCGTATCCCTGATACGTAAAGTAATATGACGAAAAAATCGCTTTGTTCCAATCAACTTCTGGCATTTTGACGTAAATTGTATCGCCGTTAGATGGCGTGAACGTAGAATCGGGAACAAACTGAATTATAGACCCGTCTTCAAACGTTGTAGCGCCGTTTACAATAAGTTGATCGTTTAACTCTTCGGTTAATCCGCCAATTTCCATTAAAAGAATTGCGTCTGAGCCTAAAGTGAAGTTGCCGGTTTGCTCCATTGTTCCAACGGAGTTTCCAGGAGAGAAAACAGCGTCTTCTCCAACTTCGATGGCGCCTGCCATATACCCTTTAAAATCTAATCGCCCAGAGGATACAACTAAACTCTGTACGTCCACATCGCCAGCGGCGGCGCCGTAAATCTGAAAGGTTCCGTCTCCGGTTTTCGTTATCGTATAATCGCCTGTAACAGCGCCCGTCTGCTTTAACGTATATTCGGAATCGATATTGAATTCTGTATCAGCTTCTAACGTAATGGCGCCGGTATGAACCGCAAAAGTGGATTCATCGCTACGGGGCGCATTAAAGATAACATCCAGTTTATCCTTACCGTTGGGCGACCAATCCCGGTTTAAGTCTTGAATGCGGGAAACGTCATAGTACAACTCCGCAGAGGATTTAATAACCACGTCATCAATTAGACTACGTTTATACTCACTATTAGCTGAATAGCCTTCAAACTGAATGAAATTGTCTGTAAAACCGTTAGCCGTTTGGATGGATTTTATAAGTACGTCGTTTACATACAGACTAACGTCAACTGGAGACGTTCTGTTAAAATCGGGAACGTAATAGACGACTCGTACATCCGCCCAATCGTCGGTTAAACTAAACGTTCCAGCGCCAAGATCGGCAAGTTTTTCGTTTCCGTTTGTACCGTCAAAAATCTGAATTCCGCCGTTTCTTCGGAACAGAATTCCAACGCCATCGCTACTTGCTACATTGGCTAATTGTTTAGATGCTGTAGTACCGAAAATAACAGCCGCCCAGTTGGTAGAATCAGCGTTCTCGTCAAATTGTGGCGCAACGCGGAAGCTGATGTCGTACATACGACCGCCCTCTTCGGCGGTAGTCATGGCGCCAACATTGGCAAAGTTATAATTGGGAGAAGCATGGCTTTCTTCATAGCCGCTATTATGGGTAGCAAAAAATAACGCTTCTTGACATTTACCGTCATAGTCTCCATTTCCAACTTGTATTTGGTCGTTGCTCTTAGCTTTAACAGTGTAATTTAATCCTCCCAGTAAACCGCCGAATCGATCAGCCTCGTCGTTATTAGATGGACCACCGATAGCGGCTCCCTTAGCGTTGGCTTTAACATGAAAGTTATCGCTAAAGAAGGTTGTTAAGCTGTACGCATTGAGCTGAACGTTGTCAATAAGTAATGTTGAATCGCCAGAAGTTTTATTACCGATAACAATTGTTTGCATTGTTGCATTGGGAACAAAAACCGCCGACGCAGGAAGAAAACCGCTACTTTGACTTACGGATTTAGAAATATACACATCCTCAGACGCTTGATCTGCGCCAATGTAAAGCGACATATTCGGAGCTACATAAGAAGCGGATCCCCCACGTCTGCCTAAATCCATTGAAACGCGATAAACCGTGTCTTTATCAGCGGGGTCGAACCCGTAAACATTTTGATACAAACGAGAGTCGTCGTTACTTGCGCTTTGAAGGAATGCTACTTTCGCACCATCTGTTGGAGTTTGATTTTGCAGAAAATCTTGGCACGTTCCACCTTGCCAAGCAAAACCGGCGCGAGGAGTGTTATTCGTTAAATTAACAAACTGCCAGCCGGAAATGAGTCCAGCATGACTTTCGCCGATATATCCATGCTGAGCGCCATTGCCACTATGGTTTTTGATGTAACAGTCGTCTGTTTCAAAACTGCCGTTGTAAAGAGTTGGAGTTGATGGCAGAACCTGATTCGCGCTGGTTTCAAGCAACATAACGCCATAATTATGCCATCCTTTATTAAGGTTAGTTGCTGTATCTTTGTTGAGATAAATTGAGGCGGTGTTACTTTGAGCGGTAAACGTAAAATCGACAGCGTAAGCGCCTGTATAGTCGGTATCGCCAGCGTAACTGAACGGCTGATCTTCGCTAACCTGTTGACCAGTAACGGTTGCTCCTGCAATATTGGAATAAAATTTCTCCGCAACGCCATCCGCATTCGTATCAATTGAAAATGTATGCAAACGATCCGCGGTATTCGTACTCCATGAACGCGCTAAAATTCTGGCGGTATAAGTTTTACCCGCTTCCAAATTGCCAAACGTTACAACACAAGGGCTGTTTTCAGGTTGGCCGTTATTATACGCCATGCTTGATAAAAGTTTATTCAATCCAGACGATGCGGTTCCGTTATATGTATTGCCGGCTACGAGTACATCTCCACTATTATGAGCGGCGAAAGACTGCTGGGCGCTTTGGTAGGCGTTGTCAGAATTACGAACGTAATAAAATCCTGGAGAACCGGTAGTCCCGTTTTGCGTTTGAGCGCCCAGTCTGTCGACGAACGTAACGCCGTCAATGGTTCCGTCTACTGCGGTATTACCATAGTTAATAGCGTATTTGACGCTACTGGCGTTGGGAACGTTGGTAAAAACGTCCTGCTCAGTTGTGATTTTATTAAGCGACATGACAATGTCCGCTTGAGCGATAGCATTCCACAGAACCGAAACGCCAATAAGAAACACGAACCCTAACAGTTTACCAACTGTTAATTTGTGGGGGAAGGGCAGAATGGACGACTTTTGAAACAGCATTTTTGACTCCATGCTTGTAACTTGAAAATAACTTGATGCGCCGCATCGGGCGAGTATGTAAATATATAT
>JAZQDP010000532.1:0-4060 GCA_045546875.1 Thermoguttaceae bacterium
GTTACAGATGAATCAGCCGCCTGCGGAGGAAAGACCGTTGCTTCAATCGGCGTGTCGGAAAGGTTTTCTAACGCGAACTTGAGCGTCAGTTGAGAACTGAATGTACTTTTGACCTGATACCAGCGCGACGTCTGTTCCACCTGCGATTCGTCGTAAACGTACCGAACGACAATCGGCGAGACTTTACGGGGCGACTTTTCCATGACTTCCTTCGCGCTGGGCGCTTTGGGAATCTGCGCCAACGCCTGATCGACGACAGCGTGTTTTTCCACCTCGGAACGCGGCGTCCAGACGTAAATCAAACCGTCGTAAACGGGAACGGTTCTGTTGTCTGCGTTGAAAGCAACCGATTCACCGGTAATCCTTTCAACACGCAAAGCTGGGCATGGCGGGGCGACGGGTTTCGCATTGTCAACCGTTCCCGTATAGAGAACCAGAACCGCCTCGTCGGAATCGTCTGTTACAAACGCGAGGGCTTTGTTTTCGCTCAGTCCATCGACGGAGACGTCGCCGATGTACCTGAACCCGGACAGGACGCGAATCATCTGAGCGTATCCGACAAACGAGCGCATGGGGGAACACGACTTGTCCATCATGCCGAAATTGGAGTCGCGTTCATCGTAATACGGATACACAAACGGGAAGTACCGCTCCACACCGACGGACTTCGCAACGACGGCTTTCATGACGATATCGGAGGCAGAGATTTTGTCTTCTCGACTGTCGGCGCGGTCTTTGCCCCGTTTCCACGGACGTCCGCATTCGGTTATCCACATTGGAACCGGACGGGGGGACGCCCCATTAACCTTCCCGGCAAATTGAGCGTAAATGGAGCGCATGCTTTCCGCCCGGGCGTAGGTGTGAAAACTGAAAACGTCACAGTAAGAATGAACGTCGTTGGCTTGCGCCGTGTCGAGCCATTCCGGATTGAACACCGCCAAGCAGGAGCCTAAAACGGGCTTGTCCATGCCTTGCTTGGACAGTTCCCACGACATTGTTTTGAGAATCGGCGCGTACTGGTCGGCAGGGACGTTGCCGCCAAAGGAGATGTCCGGTTCGTTCCAGACTTCCAAGCCTCCCCACGTTGACGACCATTCCGGGTGCAGGGCAGACCACAGCTGCGCCAGCGCGTTGCAATTCTCCGGGTACTTGGCGCGTCTGCCCGTCCAGGAGGGGGCGTCGTGAAACATTTCCAAAACTTCGACGCCGTTGGATTTGCAGAGCTTTCGATAGGAATCGTACCCACGGTATCCATCTGGCTTGACGGGCAGACTGGAATCCGGCTGAATTTCCGTCCAGCTGAGGCGGTCTCGAATCATGACAATTCCGGAACGTCGGGCGATTTTAACCAACTCTTCCCGCCGATTTCCGTTTTTGTTTACCAGCCACGACATTGCCGCGTCGATACAGAAAAACGGATCGCGCTTTTGCAGCGTTTGGGCGTCGGACGTACAAAACGGCGGCAGCGACGCGATTCCAAAACGCTCGATTTCCTTCTGACCGTCATCCGTCTTGCCGGTTGTAACAACGAGTTCGAAAAAGCCCTGCGGCAGAGTAAACTCTGAGCGTCCGTTTTGAATTGTCCCGCTGCGAACAGAGGTTCCGTCCGTATCGACGATTTCAAAGTCCGCGTCTGGCACAGGCGTTACAGGCGCGCCGTTGTCGATGAATTCCAGTTCAACGACAGCTTTCTGTCCGGGCTGAACGAACAGTTCTGTCGGGCGTTTTATCTGCCAATTGGCAAACAGGATTCCAGAAGTTGTTACACAGGCAACAAAGCAGAGTATGGGGATAAAGCGTTTTGTTTTAGTCATGATTAATCCTTTTTCAGCAGCGGCAGAATTCTTCCTGCTGTTCCTTCGTTTAAATCGAAAATCATAAATCCGGGACAGCCGAGTTCCTGCGCTTTGAGCGCTTGCGAGATCGTTTCGTCCGGCGTGAGTTTCCATTCGCCAATTCCGGGATAGAGCGGAAATTCCGGCTTGACGAACGACTTTTGATGTTTGTAGAACCGTCCGTAGGAATCCGCGTCGAGCGTGTAGTTCATCGGGCAGAGGAAATCGACGATGTCTTCGTTTGCCCAGGCGCCCCAGTCCTGACCGATTGTTTTTTTAACGTTGGGGTACTGAATAAACACGGCGGCGGAAACTTTGCAGTCTGGACGAACGGCTTTGACTTTGTGATAAGTCGTCCTGACGATATTGGTAATACAGTCGGCTCGCCATTGAGTCCATTGATCTTTCAGATCGCCTTTGAGACAGTCTTTGGGCCAATTTCCCACTTTCTTTCCAATGGATTTCTCAAACCGTTCGCGGCAGCCGTCACAGAAACAGTATCCCAATCCGTCGTAGCGAATATAGTCAAAATGAACGCCGTCGACGGGATATTTTGTCGCGATTTCTACCATGGAATTGACTTCCAGATCAATATTTTTCGGATGGGAAGGACATAGCCAGGGGAATTCGTCCCCTTCGTAGTCGATCTGCAATCGCTTTTCCTGCCGGAATTTATCCAGGTTTTCCTTGGTAATGCGAAACTGCAAATTAAAGTTGACTTTCCAGATATGAACCTGAATTCCACGCTTGTGACACGCCTTGATGCACGCGTCGATCTGGTCGCCGTATTTTTCCACTTCAGGAGATATGGGAATGTACTCGCTCGGATACAAAGCGTCTCCTCCCGACCAGACCGGATTGGGAAAAACAGCGTTAAATCCGGCTTGTTTGAGTTCTTCCGCCGTGCGTTCCCAATCGCCTTTATACGCGCCAAATCCGCTGTGATTCCACCAGCCGCGGAATTGAAGTGTCTTTGAATCCCGAAGGGGACCCGCCGCCAGCTTCAATTCTTCAAAATGCTTTTTCTGGCAGGCGTCAACAAAGGCGGTAAACCCGCTTTCCTGTTCAATCTGAGTCATTTCAGAACGGTTCTTTTCAGCATTGGGAACGGTCTTTCCTGCTGCAGTCGTTGCCAGGTTGAGCATATATTGACGAATCGACGCTTTGAGCTTTTCGTTTTTTGTTAAGAATTCCAGAAACGCGGATTTCTCCATGGGCGATTCTTTCAAATCTGAGTTGAGAACGAGCAGCGGAATGCCGCGTTTTTTCGCTTCGGCTTCCAGAACGCTGCGCTGGGCGGCGCCAAGATATTTGTCATACAGAACGACTATGGCGCAGCGGTTGTTAAACCGTTCGTAGGCGCCCGACAAGGTCGGTTCCTGATTGGACGTGGATATCTTCGAATCCGCCGTGTTCGAGGACATAACCTCGTCCTTCTGCCCGTGCGGCTTCGCACCTGCATCGGCGGGCAGGGTTATTCTGTCAGCAGAAAGATCAAATTCTTTGAGCATGTTTTGAAGAATCCCTGCGTTGCGGGTTCCCTCTTCTGGAACGTCATCTTTGCTGTTGGGAATGGAAAGAAAAAGAATTGGTTCGCTAATACAGCGGAAAGAAAAAAAGGTTATGCGGGAACTGGCGTACTGACCGCGCCAAAGAGTAATCCGAACGCCGTCGATTTTGTCCCAGCCGCTGGGGGAATTATATCCGCCGCAATTGTATTTCCGAAACGTCAATACGCCTCGCTTTGCAGGAATGGCGGAGGTACAGTTGTAATATCCGTTCCCGGAACTGAAGTAAATCGAGGAATAGGAAAAGGCTTCCGGATTATCCACTTCAAGCTCGACTTCAAAACGAGAATACTCGCTCAAGTCAATCGGCTTGTCAAACGATCGGTCAATAGAAACGCGGTCGGCGTCCGGATGGTCTTTGAACGAAACCGAACAATCGGCTCCTTCTGGTTTTGCCGTCAGTTTGCCTTCCAAACCGCTTGATCCCATACCGCCGGATACGCTCCATTGCGGAGCGGTTTCTGCGGTGAAGTTGTCGATAACGTAAACGCCGTCGTTAGCGATGGCGGCAGCCGAAAAGACGGCAATGCAAAGGAAAGTTAAAATTGAACGAATTGTCATTGAAGGGAGTAGGGAGTAGGGAATAGGGAGTAGGATGTACTTGTTCTACTTGAAATTTCCCGAAAAATGAGCTATTAGCTACTAGCCGCTAGCTTG
>JAZQDP010000533.1:0-2284 GCA_045546875.1 Thermoguttaceae bacterium
TTGAGTAAGGTGTATAATATTTCTAGTCATGGGGTTCCTTTCTATATGGACTTGGTGTTTTTTTATATTATAGAGAGAACCCCATGTTTTTTCAATACCTTTTATTGCTCAGGTACGCAATTACCGGATGAGCCAAAAAGATACTTATTATTACTGGCGATTTCGTCGAAGATTACGAACTGATGGTTCCGTTTCAGGCGCTTCAGGCGTTTGGATTTTCCGTTGACGCCGTTTGTCCGGATAAAAAGGCGGGCGACTTAATTAAAACGGCGATTCACGACTTTGAAGGCGATCAAACCTATACGGAAAAGCCGGGACATCGATTTGCGATTAATGCCGATTTTGACGCTGTTAATCCCTCGGACTACGCGGGACTGCTTATTCCCGGCGGCCGCGCCCCGGAATATATTCGTCTGAACGAAAAGGTTTTGGAAATCGTTCGCTGGTTTGCCGGTCAGAATCTGCCCATTGCCGCGATATGTCATGCAGCAGCGATTCTTTGCGCCGCAGACGTTATCAAAGGAAAGCGCATTTCCGCTTATCCCGCTTGCGCGCCGGACGTCCGAATGGCTGGAGCGCAGTACGCCGACATTCCAATCGATCAGGCGATTACAGATGGAAATTTCGTAACCGCTCCCGCCTGGCCTGCCAACGCTGTATGGATTCAGCAGTTCGTTAAACTGTTGAACGAATAAATAGAATTAGTTGCGAGTTGCGAGAAAGAAGCTTCTAGCCACTAGCTTCTAGCTTTTGTTACTTACTTCCAGCTTTAAAAGGTTACAGTTAGAATTTCAAATTCCCAAGCTAATAGCTAGCAGCTAAAAGCTAATAGCTCCCCATTCCCTACTCCCTAAACACCCATGAGATTTTTTTACGCTTTCAAAGTATTTTTTCAGATATTGTTCAGCGGCGACGCCGCGAAGAAGGTTCATTTGGCGTTGAATCCGCCGAAGGACTCGCCGAAAGAAACGACCGTTGTTGAAAAGGTTGTCGAGAAAATCGTTGAAAAGAAGGTTGTGGAAAAGCCTCTTCGTTCCGACGCCTTGACGCTTTTAGCCGCCTTGCAGCGCGAGGCGCGGTTTGTCGATTTCCTTCAGGAAGACCTTCAGCCGTACGACGACGCTCAGGTCGGTGCGATTGTTCGAGACGTACATCGCGGCTGCGCCGGCGTGGTCAAACGCATGTTTGACGTTAAACCGCTTACCGACGCTGCAGAAGGAAGCTCTCTGACGATAGACGCTCCTGTTGACCCGCTGAAATATCAGATTTCCGGCGCTGCCGTGGATTCCGGTTCTGTAACAGGAACGGTCGTTCATCCCGGCTGGCAGGCGACGCATTGCGACATCCCCGTCTGGACAGGCAAAGAAGACGCCGCATTGGTCATCGCGCCGATCGAGATGGAAAAATAACAGACCAACAGAAAAGATGAGTGGCGTCAATTCTACGCGCCACTCTACTTTCTGCAAGTTTCTCAACGAACCCCCTACTCTTTCATTCCAATTTAAGGTTTTGTCCGCCCATGGCGTCACGAATCTGTCCGTTGACAAGAACCTGGAACGGTTTGCCGATCACCCAGCTGGGGACGTCAAAACGGACTTCGTTCTCATTGACGAACGACATTGCAAACGGGCTGGCGACGCGGTATTTCTCGTTGGCGATTGCCGTCAGATTTTCCTGGACGCCGTCGAGTTTCCATTGAATATACATCAGCGCGGACGGATTGATGTTCCACTGGTATCGATTTTCCTGTCGCGGGTCGATCGAGTCCGGCAGCGTTCCCTTGAACTCGCCGTCCGGATATTGCTGGTATTGACCGGAGACGAGAATTCCCCGTGACAGCTTCTTCCAGTCAACCGTGTTGTCGTACGGCGCCAAGTAAAGCAGACAATAGGCGTAAACCGTGCCGATCCACTGCACCGGACGCCCAATCCAGAACGGCTCGTTCCAGTTGGTTGCGCCGTAGACCCCGATGGTCGCGTACAGGCTGCCAGCCATCTGCGACTTCTCCAAATCTCCCACCGGGCGCAAATAGACGTATGGAATGCCGATAATCGCCCATTTTCTGGCGTGAGCGAGATACTCTTTGTTTCCCGTCAGCTCGTAGGCGCGGACAAACGCTTTAATAGCGTACGCGCCGGCAAGCGGGTCTGGCGTATGCAGCGGCATTTCCCACGTCTGCGCCCCGCGAGGCACGGTAAATCGCTTTGCCTTTTCGAGCGCCGCCAAGCCCGCTGCCAGCGCATCTTTGTCGCCGGTTAAGTAGGCGAATTCCAACACGACCGCC
>JAZQDP010000534.1:0-5307 GCA_045546875.1 Thermoguttaceae bacterium
TTGGAAGAAAGAGTATGAAAGAACTACTGGTTCTCAATCCAGAAGAAGCCAAACGCCTTAACAATCCGCTGCGATTTGCCAGAACGGCAATATTTAAACAACGAATAGCGGGCAACATGCAGATTATTAGTTCTTACCTTGTTATCCCATTTGAAAACGGGCAAATTTCATTAATCAATCCCATCAATGGCAATGCCAAAGCGGAATCGTTTGTTATCGAAATGAATGCGGGGGAAGAATCTTCCTGGGTTGTTTCAAAACCGTTTGATAAGCTCAAATTTGTTGCAAGTTCTGGTACAAAAGCGTATTCGATAGAGTTACAAAAGACGGACACTGCTCTCAAAGCGGCTTTGGTACAAAATGCGATGTCAGATTTGGACTCGCCAGTCTGTTCGGAGATCGCTGTTTGCCAGGACAACGTTTTGTTTGTTACTGAAAATGGCGGTTTAAACGTTTTGAATAAATCAACTCTGGAAAATGCCAAAGCGACTGACGCGGCGGACATTGATCCAGCTCAGCTGACCGGATTATGGACTAACGGAACCGTTGTTTTGGCAGCGTCGAAAAACGGAACCGTGACAGCCTTGGATTTAACAGGAAAAGCCCTTTGGGCGCTCGATTCCGTTGGAACAATTCAGGTTGAACCCGGGTTTGACGGCGCTACAGCGTTGCTATGCGCGTCCAATGGTTCTGCAACCCTCGTCAATTTGGAATCTGGCGAAATCCTTCGTCAGGCAGAATCAATGCCTCAGGCGTCTGTTTCGCCTTGCAAAGTGGGGGATAAATGGTTTGGCGCGTCGCGCAGCGGCGAGATTTTTGAGATTAAATTCGTTACTGAATAAATTTTTCGTGAATCATAAATGAAACGATTTGCAATATTTCTATCGATTACTCTTGTGTGTTGTCTTTTGACAGCGACCGGGGAAAGAGCGTACTCGCAAACCCAAAAAATGTCTCAAATCGAGGCAATGCAACAACGGGTAAAAGCGGTTCAGCAAAGGCAGAATAATGCTGACAATCCCAATCAAGCTAGTTTTTCTCTCGATCCAACGCTCAAAAAAATGTTTGAGTCGATGACCCCGAAGCAAAAAGAGCAACTGGCAAAAATGATTATGACGGTTGATCCCAGTACTATTACAGAGTTATCTGCTCTGCCAGGGAATTCGCCGGAAGAAAAACGCTTGTATTTTGTTCGTTTTCTGCAATCGCAGGGATTTAACGTCCCAGGCGCTCCGGCGCTGGAAAACGTTCAGCCAAAAGCGAACGATCCGGGACAACAAGAGCAAGTCGATGGGGCTTCTCCCGCGTCTGATTCTCCAGAGGAAGAGGACGCCAAACCATTGCCGTTGTATCAGCAGGAACCTTTTGACGAAATTACGTTAACGAGCAAGTTTGAATACGCGGTTCTCAAAGTCAAACCGTTGCCGTTTAGAACCCCTCCGGCTAAAGACGATCCGATTCGTAAAAAGCTGCTGCCTATCAGACTGGTTGAAGAACCGGAAACTCAATATACGCTGGTATGGCTGGCAATCGAAAAATTCCGTTTCTTTGAAGATATGATTGCTGACAAAGCAATGGAATTAAGCAGTCAGGGCAAGTTTGAGGAATCGTTTGTCTATATCAAGTTCCTCATGGACGAATACCCGTCCTGTAAGCAGATAGACATAGCCTTGGAACAATTATACTTTGACGAAGCAGTTCATTTTTCTAAGGAGAAAAAGTTGGATGTTGCCTTGGCTCGTCTGATGGAGATTTACGATAAGTATCCGAAAAGTTCCAAAATTGAGAAGCCAATGGCGGCTATAGTCAAGCGATTGACAATGTCTTATTGGGATGCCGAAGACTATCAGTCAGCCCGGATTATGATGGATAATCTGTTTTCTCGTTATCCGAAAAATGCGACGGGTCTGGAGCTTCGCCAAATGTTTATAAAAACTTGTCAAAAAGCTTGCGACGAGGCAACGACAGCGTGGCAAAACAACGATAAGGTAACAGCCGCTCTGGCAGTAGAACGTATGAAACAGGTCTGGCCGTCCTGTGAAGAGGTTAAAAACGGCAAGGAAATTATCGAAACGCTCAAAACAAAATATCCAGCCATTCAAGTTGGCGTTACCATGCCTTGTACAGACTGCGTCAACGTTGCCATTAACGACTGGTCCTCATATCGCAGCCGTCGATTGATGTACCGTTTAATGACCGAGTTCAAAGGTCCGGGACCAGAAGGGGGAACGTACGAATCCCCGCTGGGCTTGGTTATGATTCAGGACTTGGGACGACGTCTGACGTTTGAACTTCACGACAATTTACGCTGGGCGTCCAGAACCGGCGGAGACGATTTGCGTCTTAGCTCAGCCGATATTGCAGCTGCGGCTCTGGAAATGTCCAACCCGCAATCCGAAACCTATTCTCCGCAATGGGCGGCTCTGTTTAAATCAGCAGGTACGTCATCGCCATTGAGAGCGGCTATTCAGCTTAACAGACCATACGTCTGCCCGCTGGCGTTGTTGCAAACTCCGGTTTTATGCTATTCCTCCGGATTAACGGGAACGGAAACGGACGCTGGAGCTAACGGTCCGTATTTGCCGGCAGCGCTTCCAAATCAGGATAACGTTGGTGCAAAAATGAAACTGTACCTGTATAACGAGAATTATTTTGCCGGACAAGAACATCAGCCGAGAATGATTACGGAAATTTACTACAATAACGGACGTCATGCGTTAAAAGATTTGGAAAGCGGCAAGATTGTCGCTCTGGATAGAATCAATCCTTGGGACGTTCCAGCCGCGATCGATAACAAAAATATTCATGCTTATCCGTATTCAATGCCGTTGGTGCACTGTTTGGTTCCTAATCGCAGTAAATTGCTTTTGTCAAACCGCACATACCGCCGCGCGCTGGTTTACGCTTTGAACCGGGAAGGCATTCTGCGACATCTTATTGGCGAAAACGAACGAACTGGCTGCCGCGTTGTTAGCGGTCCGTTTTCACCTGGGATCGAAAGCGGCGATGCGCTCAGCTACGCTTACGATGTCAATATTAAACCGCGTCCGTACAATCCGCATGTAGCATTCGTCTTGACGCAGTCTGCCATGATGCAAATCGATAAAGCTCAAAAGAAACAGGCGGAAAACGAAGCGAAAAAGCTTGGAAAACCGATTCCCCAATCGACAGATAATCAGGAACAGACAACCGAACCTCAAGCTGAACAAAAAGCGCAGGGAACGGAAACAACTCAGCCAAACGCCAGCGCTGACAATTCAAAGGATGAGCAGAAGCCCGAACAAAAGCCGAAAAAGAAGAAGGATTTGTTTGAACAGAAGTTCGTATTGGGTTATCCTCCGCACGAAACGGCGCGAATTGCCTGCCAGATTATCGCTCGACAATACAAAGCGATTGGAATTGAAATCGAGCTGTATGAGTTCGCTCCTGGCGAGCCGGTCGAGATGTCCGATAAAATCGATTTGCTATACGTTGAGCTTTCCATGTTTGAACCGATTGTTGACGCGCCGCGAATTTTGGGCGATCAGGGACCTTCCGGTAAATGTTCAACTCATATTGCCCAGGCTCTTCGTGAACTGGACGGGGCAACAGACTGGACGATTATTGGTCAGACGCTTCGTCGGCTTCATCAGCTGTCGTACGATGATACTGCCGTCATTCCGCTGTGGCAGATTCGGGATTATTTCGGTGTCAATCCCCATTTACTAGGGACGATCGAAGCGGAGGACGTCTATCCAACGTCTCTATATGAACGTATTGAAGAATGGATCAATAACGAAGAACAACCATCAAAGAAATAATATGCGAAAACTGATATATTCCCTTGCTGCTTTGATTTGTGTAATCTTTTTGACGTCTTCAGCGTCAGCCCAACTTATGTGGGAAATGACGCCGTACAATGTTCAAATCTATTACGCTTTTGACGATCCGACAGGCTCCCTGTCGATTGACTCGACGCAAAAGCAGCTCCTTTCAGACGTTCAAAATCTTCTTGACAATCGCATTGGCGGGTTCTGGCAAACCTCGATTGAACCAGCGCCAGCGCCGCTGGCAAAGATCATGTTAACCAACATGGACGCTATTACTTCAGACGACGTCTATAAAACCGGCATGAGTAAGTTGGACAAAGTTCTTTTGCTTGCAGTTCACGCTCAGGCTAACGGCTGGACGATTCAGGTATGTGATTTCGACGTTCGACTCCGATACGTCAACGGCGTTGTAGAGCGCGAATGCGGTTTAACCAGTTCTCTGGCGCAATCCGTTTTTGACGCTCTTCGGGATGGGTTTGCCCCCATCGGAAAAATCGATACAGTCGAAAAAGACGATGTCGTTTTGCGTATGCGCGGTGGACTGCTCAAAACGCCGTCAGAGAATCTGTTCCAGATTGGAAAAGACCGATTATTCTATCCGATGATTCGATTTAACGAGAATGATGGCAGCTTAAAAAAAGTCAATCCGGTTGACTGGACGTTTTTCTGGACTACGGATCAAACCGGCGACGCCAACGACGCGTCTTCCGCATCCAAGCTGTTTTGTCGCATAGAGTCCGGCATGAGAAACGCTCTTTCCGCCCGACGGCGGGGCAGGGTAGAGGCGCTGGCGGTGCTGGTTCATCCATCCAAGCGCAGCTCCATTTTGAAACTTGTCGCTCAAAAAGAAGAAGGAAAAGTCTTACGCGGATATGCTCTTTATCGCGTCAATCCGATAACAAATGATAACTCTCTGGCTGGTTATTCCGACCTCAACGGCGAATTCATCGTTAAGCCGGACGACGTTTCCCCGCTTCACATTTACGTCATTAAAAACGGAGAAGCTTTACTGGCGAAACTCCCGATCCTGCCAGGCTCTGCTCCGGTGATTACCGCGCCGGTTTCAGACGACGATTTGCGTCTTCAGGCGGAAGGACTTCTGCTGGGGATTCAGGAAGAGATTATCGACCAGATTATTATTCGTGAAATTGCCTTTGCCAGAATCGAAGCGCGCCTGGAAAAAGGGGGGACGGAAGCCAAAGAAGAAGCCCGAAAAATTCTTAACGAAATCCGCAACATGAAATCCAACGATGACTTTATCCGAGAGATTCAGGCGAAAAAAGCGCGGTTCATTACTGCCGAACCCGCTCAGCAGGCGAGAATAAATCAGATGTTCGACAAGACAAGTCGGAGGCCAAGCGGTCTTAGGAAGACAATGACTAGACCCAACTCCTTGGCCCACAGAACGACATGGCTACGATCCGACTTCGAAAAAAGCGCGGTTCATTACTGCCGAACCCGCTCAGCAGGCGAGAATAAATCAGATGTTCGACAAGAC
>JAZQDP010000535.1:0-2808 GCA_045546875.1 Thermoguttaceae bacterium
CACGGCTACTGATATTCAACCGCTAAAGCGGTTGTTATGGAATTCGTAATTGCGCTACCGGCGCTCCTCTCGGGGGTGTGAAACGCATTGGTGTAACGCTTGTGTAATTCCGAATTACGCATTCCGAATTCCTAATTAAACTACAGCCTCATTTTTCGGGAAATTTCAAGTAGAATAAGTGCACTATAAATATTTCTCCCTTTAATGCAAATGAAAAGATATATTCCGATATTCGTGATTGCAGTTGCCGGTCTTTGCGCTCTTGTTTGGGCGCAGAACGCTAGTTCGTCTAAATCTAAAGAGCGTATTCAATATGAGAACCTGTTGGAACAGTGGAAGCCGATGGTCGCTCAGTTGGCGCAAATGCGATATAAATATTTCGACGTCAAACGCAAGCCCGGCGAAGATGAAATTATGGTTGTCGAAGACACGCCGGAACGTCGCAAGCTCAAGGAGGAATTCGACAAAAATTTCAAAGCCGCTCAGCTTAAACACGATCAGCTTATTGATGCCGCTGTTTTGGCGTACGCCAAAGATCCGGACAACAACAAGGATATTGAACAGTTTTTATTCAGAGCGCTTCAATATTTTATGCGGTACGACATGTACGAAGACGCTCTGAAGTTGTGCGACATTCTTCTTAATAACAACGTTAATAACCCGACCGTAATTCGCTGGGCGGCATTTGCGGCGTTTTATACGCAGCAGTTCGACATCGCAGAAAAACTGATTGAAAAAGTGGCGAAGTTGGGAATTCTGGATGAATTTAAGCTGGGGGAAAGCGATTTTCGATTTTTCCCTGTTTTTAAGTTGTTATGGGAACAGGAAAAGGCGTTTCGAGAAAAAGAAGAACGCGCCGATTTGCCCAGCGTTGTGCTGTACACCACCAAAGGGGAAATTGAGATACTTCTCTATGAAGATCAGGCGCCCAATACGGTGAAAAACTTTATTTGGTTAATCGAAAAGGAATTCTATAATAACATCGATTTTGACGCGGTCATTACAGAAGCTATTGCTCACGTTGGCGGTACGGAACAGTTCAAAAAAGTTGACGATTTGACTCTTCAACCGTTAGTTCGAGGCAACGGCACGCCTGGATACTGTATTCAAGACGAGTACAAGCCTTTTGACTTCCAGCAAAAGAAGTTTCCGGAAGACTCTCGATTCTTCTGGCGCGGCACGGTTGTGATGGACTTAATGCAAGGTCGACCTAATACCGCAGGTTGCAAGTTTTTTATTTTATATAAACCTAATATAACATGCGTCAATAAAAATACGGTGTTTGGTCGCGTCGTTCGCGGTATGGACGTGGTTTGCCGTTTGCAGAGACGCAACCCGTCGTCGGTTATTTCTCTTTCTCAGTTGCCGACGCCGGATAAAATCCTTTATGCAAAAGTGAAAAACAAGCGGAATCACGAATATAAGCCAATGATCGCTCCGCTGAAAAATACGGTTCCTCCGTATCCGAATATGCCGGTGTTGTCGAAAGACGAAAAGAAAGATCCCAACGTCTTTGATATTATGGACTATAACCGCACGCATTTGCCATGACCTTTGTTTCCCCATGGCTAACACTGGGCATGTTAGCCGTCGTCATTCCGATAGCGATACATCTTTTTCTCCGGCGTCAGCCGCAAAAGATTGTATTTCCAGCATTGCGGTTTGTTCAACAGGTAGAGCAAAAGGCAAAACGGTCGCTGCGCGTTCGGCATATTTTATTGTTGTTGTGCCGAATCGGGCTGATAATTCTTCTGGCTTTGCTTTTGGCTCGACCGTCTCTCAAACGACAATTAAGCGCCAACGCATCGTCGCCAACGGCAACGGCTCTGGCGTTCGATACGTCAATCAGAATGAACTGCCAGCGCGATAACGAGTCCCTGTTCGATTTCGCGCTCAAAGAAGGACAGTGGGTTTTATCTCGTTTGCCGGCAGGAAGTCAGATTGCTATTATAGATTCTCAAACCAAAACAGCGGCGTTTGCCGTTGACCGGTCTGCGGCAAAGTACCAAATGGAACAACTCAAGCCGGGACCCAATGCATTCGATTTTACCTCGCAGATTATCAAAGCCGCGCAGGTTTTGGAAACCTCCCCATTAAACGTCAGGGAACTGTACATTTTTACCGATATGTCTAAATCGGCTTGGGACGCCGCTTCCGCCCCGATTGTTGCGGACAGCTTAAAAAAAGCCGGTTCGCCAGCCGTGTACGTTATTGACGTCAGTTCTTCAACGCTTGTAAATGACAGCGTTTGCCCTGTGCAGATGGAAAAGGAAATTCTGTCTCCCAGCGACCGGCTCGATCTGACCGTAACCGTCAAGCGAGAACGCATTTCAGACGATGCCAAGGCTTTGGCGACGAATAATCGCTCTTTGGAGTTGTACATTTTAGACGAATCCGACAAGCCTGTTAAACGGGGCGAAAAGATTCTCAGCGCCGAACCGGAGCAAACGGTTCGGTTTTCGTTGTCAGGTTTTGAGCCGGGATGGTATGAGGGTTATGTTCAGCTTTCAGGCGCGGACGCGTTTGTAGAAGACGATTGCAGGTGGTTTTCTTTCCGCCGGTCAACGCCGAAAAAAGCGTTGATTGTATATGCGGACGATGTACACAGCGCCGGCGCTTCGCAGCCTGCCGCTCGCAGTTCTCAGTTGCTGGCAGAAGCTCTTTCGCCCAAATTATGGCGAGCTGAAGGGAAGAACCGATACGACTGCTCTGTTATTTCCCAGCGGGAATTTGATTCCGAGGACTTTGACGCTGACAAAATGACGGGGTTCGATGTGGCGTTTCTGCTTAATCCTGCTCCGATGTCTC
>JAZQDP010000536.1:0-13014 GCA_045546875.1 Thermoguttaceae bacterium
CCCTGTTCGGGCTTTGCCTTGTCATCGGCATCGTTGTTGACGACGCCATTGTCGTTGTAGAAAACTGTCAGCGTTTGCAAGTCGGAGGCCAAAGCGGTCTTAGGAAGACAATGACTAGACCCAACTCCTTGGCTCACAGAACGACATGGCTACGACCGACTTCCCTGTTCGGGCTTTGCCTTGTCATCGGCATCGTTGTTGACGACGCCATTGTCGTTGTAGAAAACTGTCAGCGTTTGCTGGACGAAGAAGACCTCAATCCGCATGACGCCGCGGTCAAATCGATGGAAGAAGTTACCGGACCTGTTATCGCCACAACCTGCGTTTTGATGGCGGTCTTCCTTCCGACGATGTTTATTTCCGGGCTTGTCGGGATTATGTATCAGCAATTCGCGCTGACCATTGCCGGCTCGGTTTTGATTTCCTCTCTGTGCGCTTTGACCATTGCCCCGGCTCTGTGCGCCATTTTGCTAAGAAAATCCAAGCCGGAAGAAAAGAAGTTTATCGGTTTCCGCTGGTTTAATATTTGCTTTAACGGTTTTGCCCACGGATATGAAAAAGTCCTTCATTTTCTGACGATTGCGACGCCGATTACGGTGTTATTCTGGATTGGTCTTGTCGTGGCGTTAGTTTGGGGCGTTTCCGTTATGCCTCAAGGATTTATTCCCCAGGAAGACCAGGGAACGCTGTTCCTTGACATCCGTTTGCCGGACGGGCGTTCTTTACAACAAACAGACATTGTTGCAGAAAAAATCAATCAGATACTTCTGCAAAGGTACGCAAACGTTATTAAAAACACGCACTATGTCAGCGGTTATTCCATGGTTGACGGGACGTATTCAAGCAACGTTTGTATCGGCATCATTTCTCTGAAAAACTGGGAAGAACGAAAAGAACCGGGGCAGGACGCTGAAACGTTATCCCAAAGAATCATGATGGACTGTTACGTGAACGTTCCAGAAGCCAGAATTCTTGCCTTCTCCCCGCCGCCCATTTCCGGTATCGGAACTTCAGGCGGTTTGGAAGGTCAGCTCATTGACAAAAACGAGTCCGGTCTGGACATTCTGTACAACGCCGCTCAAGAGCTGGATCTCCAGGGGCAAAATAGCGGAACGTTCTCTCAAATTACGTCAACGTTCAAACCCACTTACCCGCGTCTGTATTTGCATATCGACCGGGATAAGTGCAAAAAGATGAACGTCAATCTGAACGAACTTTTTGTTTCTCTGTCAGGTTATTTGGGAGGACGTTACATCAATGACTTTAACACATACGGTCGAGTGTTCCAGGTTATTTTGCAGGCGGAAGGCTCGAAACGCGCTGACCGGGACGCCATTCTTTCTCTGCCGGTTATAAACGCAGAGGGGAAAAAACTGCCTTTGGCTTCGGTTGCGACGCTGGAAGAGACCGTTGGTCCGCAGTATATAACCCGATACAACATGTACACGTCAACCGCGCTTATTGGCGCGCTCAACCCGGGCATGAGCACCGGCGTTGGCATGAGCGAAATGAAGCGCATTGCTCATACCGATTTACCGGAAGGATTCGACGTTTTTTGGACAGGCATGGCGTATCAGCAATCTCAGGCGGGAACGTCCATCGCGGTCGTTTTTATGTTGTCGCTTGTCTTCGGGTTCCTCGTTTTGGCGGCGCAGTACGAATCGTGGTCTGCCCCGATTATTATCATCATGGCAGTTCCGTTGGGCGTTTCTGGAGCCGTTTTGGCGGTCTTCCTGCGCGGGTTGGACATCAACCTGTACACGCAAATCGGTTTGATCGTTATGGTTGGCTTGTCAGCGAAGAACGCAATTCTGATTACGGAATTCGCCCGAGATAAATGGATGAAGGAAAATCATACGATTCTGGAAGCGGCGCGTCTTTCCGGCCGCCAGCGACTTCGTCCGATTATGATGACGTCGTACGCGTTTATTTTGGGCGTTGTCCCGTTGATGTTTGCTGACGGCGCAGGCGCGCACAGCCGAATCGACATCGGCACGGCGGTCTTCGGCGGCATGCTCGAAGAAACCATGGTCGGCATTCTTGTGTCCCCGGTTCTGTTTATCGTGATTACCTCGATTGCCGTTGGGTTTATGAGCGTATTCCGCAGAATACTCGGAACAGGAACCAAGACGAGCGCTAAGACGTCGGAAGCGTAATTTTTCGGTGTTAGATGAGCCGAAGGTCGGGGAGTGCGGCGCCCATAGGCGCCGCCTTGTCCAATGATCTGCACATCCACGAGATTGTCGCTTTGTGGCGAAAGCTTTCGAAACCCTAAGTAAATTCCAAACGCTCTGACCTGCGGGTTCGTGGACATCCTGTCCGTCACAATAAACGCTAAAGAATCAAACGAAACAGTTTTTTTCGTAACATATCGGTTAAGGCGGCGGCAAGCCGCCGCACTCCCCGTTACTCTAACCCCATATTACCCCAAATGTTTTTCGAAGGAAATTTTCAAAACGATGAAAATCGTTATCAGATCGCTATCGTGGTAGCGAAGTTCAACAAGTCCATTACCCAACGTCTTTTAGACGGCGCGATTTGGCGACTGAAACAAGCCGGGGTAACGGAACGTCAGATTGACGTCTTCTGGGTTCCCGGTTCGTTCGAACTGCCGACGATTGCCGAAAAACTCTGCTGCGCTCACGTCGGCGGAGTCAATCTGTACAACGCGGTCATTTGCCTCGGCGCGGTAATCAAAGGCGAGACCTCGCACGACCTGCACATTAACCAGTCGATCAGCCGGCATTTTATCGACATCTCCCGCACATACGAAATCCCGGTTATGTTCGGCGTTCTGACCTGTAACACCGTCGAACAGGCAAACGCCCGTTCCGTTCCGGTTGAAGAACTTGAGAAGGCGTCAAAGAACGGCTCTCCCGACAAAACAGTTGCCGCCCATTTGGGAAACAAGGGAGCTGACTGCGCTGAAGCTGCGCTGGAAATGATTGATCTGCTGGAACAGATTGAATATAGAACCACCGTCGATGAAGAAGATTTTGACGATGACGATTTCGACGATGATGATTTCGATGACGATGATTTCGATGACGATGACGACGATGATTTCGACGACGATGACGACGAAGACGACGACGATTTCAATAGCCGCAAAAAGAAACCGTTCTAAAAAAGAATCGGTCATTAGTTGCGAGTAGCGAGAGAATTATGTATTCCGCATAAATTTCTCGCTTCTCGCAGCTTGACGATAGTTTCTTAAGCGCCGAAAGGCTTCTATTTAATGCCGATAAGTTTTTGGTAGTATTCTCGGCTTCGCGCCATGGCGGCAACGCCGTCTGAGACAGAGTTGGAACATTCCAGCAACAGCCAGCCGTTATAGTCCTGTTCGACCAATAGCGGTATCATTTCTTCATACGGATATTTTGGCGTCAAGGGATCGTGAACGTGAATCGTGGCGCCGAGCCGGGTTCGGACGGATTTGAAATTCTCGACGAATCCAGGCGCGTTCATGTCGCACGGATTGCAGTTCCAGCACAGGCCAACGTTCTTTTGGTCAACCTGCTCGATAATCTCTTTCATGATTGGAATAGGGGCGCAGCCGCCGTGATTTTCCAGCCGAATTTCCTGATCGTAGTCAGCGGCAAACCGCCCCAATTCGTTGAGAGCCTCTGCGATTTGCGCGGTTGTTTTTTTGCGGTCAACGCCTTTGGGTAAATCGTTTGGCTTAACTTTAACGCCCGACCCGCCGCAGTCAGCGGAAAGAATAACGTATTCTTTGGCGCGTTCGATGCGCTGGCGAACTCGATTCTTGTCGGTATGATGAAAATCTTCGTTGGTTCCAAATCCGACAAGAGTAATGGGCGAGTCGGCAAATCGTTTCCGAACGTCCTCGCGAGCGGATTTGCTCAAATACGGTTCGACGCCGTGTTTATGCTCAACGCGCAGTTCCACGCCAGTCAATCCGGCATTGGCGCAGTTGTCGATAATAGTCGGCAAATCCCAGTTGGCTCCCCATAAATAAGTGCACAAACCGATTTTTATCTTGGAACCGGGTTGAGGCGATTGTGCCAAAATCGGCAAGCAGGTCAGCGTCATCGCGCCGGCGAGAGAACCGGAAATAAAATGTCGTCGTGTGATGTGTGTCATGATTTTTCCTCGACAGGGGATAGATGAGCCAATCGTTTCCAGACAGCCCATAGAATGAACATGATAAATAACCCGTGAACCGCTCCGACCATATTCTGTTCAATATCGATCGGGTCGAACGTTCGTTTGGGTACGATAATCTGAATGATTTCAAAAAAAGCGGCAAAGGCAACCGTTCCCAGCCACGCCAGCGTTTTGGGGCGCCAGGGCAGGGTTCTAAAAAACGCAAGCTCCCAAAGAAGCCCAAGCATAATAAAGACGTTAAGGTGCGTATTAGACGCAAACTGGGATTCCGTTGTATTGGGGTCAGGAACGCCGTTGAGAAAAAAGTACGGGTCTGGTATGACAAGCAAAACGATTAAAAGAACGGTGTACGTAATTGCCGCTGTGCGAATCCCGCAATTAAAAAGGATGTTGAGAAATTCGCCTTTGCCAAACCAGTTTTGAACCCCTTGCTGAAAAAGGATTTTCAGCGCGTTAAACGCCTCGATTTTATTGATTTTGGACTGTCCTTTGACGCGGTCGATAAATACAATCGGGCGTTCAATAAACGGGGAGCCGGCAATGCCGTTCTTTCTGGCAACTCGCAAGATGTGCCACAGAATCTCCTCGAAAAAGGAGTACCCTCTTGACCGGACGGCGGAAAAGTCGATCTGCTTTAGCGCGCTGACCCGATAGCAGCGAAAAGAGCCGCTTGTGTCACGAACCGGCAAGGAAAGCATAAATCGGGCGTAGCCGTTGACCGCGGCGCTCATGAGTTTCCGAACCAGAGGCCAGCCTTCAACCCCGCCCCCGGGTACGTAACGAGAACCGATTACCGTTAAAATGGACTCCGGCGCGGAATTCATCGTTGAAAGAATGTCCGGCACGAATTTAGGCTGATGGCTGAAATCGGCGTCCATGTTGAGCATGAACTCGTATTCGCCGTCGATAGCGTATTTCATCGCGTCTATAACGGCAGACCCAAGCCCTAATTTTCCTGCCCGGTGCAATACCTTAACCCGCGGCTGCGTTTGCGAAAACGATTCTGCCCAGTCCCCTGTGCCGTCTGGCGAGTTGTCGTCTATAACCAAAATGTCAGCCTCGGGAGCGATTTCCAAAAGCTGGGTAACCAACTCTGGAAGGTTTTCCATTTCGTTATAAACGGCAAGAGTAATTATCGTTTTGTTCATTTAGTCAGGCAGTAGGCAGCAGTGCGGCGCTTTGCGTTAATCGCTAATTGCTAATTGCTAATCGCTAATTATTTACAGTATTCTTCCCAGTTCTGTTCAACGCGCCCGGTTTTTTCGTCGCCGTCGTGAAGCAGGATTCTGTACTGAAAAGTAATTGATTCTCCTTTTTTAAGCGTAACAGAGCCGTTTTTGCCGGACTTGGAACCGTAAAAGTCTTTCAGACCAAACGGGTTGGCGGCAAACAGACCGTACTCTCGAACGTGCCAGTGAGTCGGATAGCCAAAGCTGTCAGGACGGTTCATAATAGCAATTCCGACGCGGCGTTTATCCTCTCCGACGGGACCGTTGTAATCTACCCAGGACGCCGGTTTGCCCCACGCCTCGCCGTTGGTAAGCCCTTCAGAAGAGACGATTTTTCCGCCCTGTTTGGCGTCCACTTTAATCGTGCCAGCAACACGAACGGCAAAGAGTCCCTCTTTGGTGTCGCCGAAAGTTATCGAATCCTTTTGAGCTGTGAGCGTAATGGTGAAATCAATCCATCGTTGATCTGCCGTTGCGTAGAACGTCATGGTTCGATCTTCCGTCAGGTCAACGGCTCCTTTTGTATCGACCCAGTCCGCCTGCATGACAATGGAGTTGGGGCTGGCAATTTCCACTTTTCGCGGCAAAATGTGCCCAGTAGGAACAACGCGTTTTCCGAACGAGTCTTCCTGATGCCAATAGCTTAATCGGTTCACGTCCCCAGCGGCAAACCAGCATGAACGCTGATGAGGGTGGTCAACCTTTTCTGTCGGCAACGCTTCTTCAACCGGGTACTGACGCGTCATTGCCGCTCCGGTCGGTCCAATAAGCGGGTAAAGAATCGGCTTGTTATGGTTGTTGGGGATAAACGTGGTAAAGGGTTTGCCGTCGGCGGTAACGACAATCGACCCGTCTTCCTGTTTGGTCAGAGCGACGTCGCCCAGAACGGTTCCGGTTATTGAAAATAACGTCAATAAACTCAAAATAAAATTTTTCATAGGGAAATTCTCCTTGAACGGATTCTGATGCCAGATTATTATTTATGGTTCTTCCGATAAGTTGGCGCCTAGCGTTTGTGCAGCTCAGTCCGTACACGGATTTTACGGATTAAACGGAGCGCGAAGCCGCGCGGGCGGAAAGGACGAGGTTATGTTTCCGATGACGCTGGTTTTGGCGCTACCCACTTCCAGTCAGGAACCGACCTCGTCGGTCGCCGATTGGTTAATTGATAAATCAATAATCGCTTGTTAATCATTCGATTTTTAACACGAAAAACACAAAATAAGCGAAAATCACGAAAAGTTTTAGGTTATAAAATAATCCTTTCGTTTGTTTCGTTCTTTTCGTGTATTTCGTGTTAAAAAAACTTTTGGGCGGGCAAAATGCCTGCTTTTTAGCTCACAGGCGCCAACTTGTCGGATGAACCTTATTTATTAATATTATAATTCAGATATATAATCAGTCAAGACGCTTTTTAATTCGGAATTGGGAATTCGGAATTATGGATGTGAATTGGATTGAAAGGCGGAAATAAACCGAGCCGCGGGCGCATAGAACCGCCTCGCAACTCGCCGCTTCAATTTCGCGTATCGCGTTATTTTCGGGCGCTGAGTTCTAACGCCAGACGAACGATTTCAGTCGCAATGTCTTTTTTAGAGCCGCGCAGTTCTTTTATAACGCCGGTATGAGATACGATTGAAACATGATTCTGTAAAGAGTTTATCGCTGACGGGTCGTTGAGGCAAATTAAATCGCAGTTCTTTTTGAGCAATTTCTCTTGAGCGTGCGCCAAGCCGTTGTCCGTTTCAAGAGCAAACCCAATGGAGAGCTGATCTTCGTTTTTAATCGCGCCCAGAGCGGCAAGGATGTCAGGCGTGGGCTGGAACTCCATCGTGAGCGTTTCCCCTGTCTTGGAGAGCTTTGTTTCCGAAAAATGCAGCGGCTTGTAGTCGCAAGGAGCGGCGGCGCCGATTACGCAGTCGCAAAGAGGGAACTGCTCGACGCACGCAGCAAGCATTTGCTCGGTCGTTTCAACTTCAATGACATGAACGTTTTCCGGATAAGCGATTTTTACGGGACCTGACACGATAACCAGTTCGCACCCGAATTCCAGAGCGGCTGTTGCCAGCGCCGCCCCCATTCGTCCGCTAGAGGCGTTGGTGATGAATCGAACCGGGTCAAGGTATTCCCGCGTAGGTCCCGAGGTAATTAAAAATTTATACATGGTTAATCTAATCTATCGTCTTTCCCTGATAACGCTAACGAATTGTTATACTTTTTCTACTTGAAAAAAACGAAAAATGAGGCAGTAGGAAGAGTTTAATTACGAATTCCATAACAACCGCTTTGCGGTTCTGATCAGAACGCAATTCCATAATTCCGCATTCCGAATTATTTAATCGCCTTAATCGCTTTGAGCCACGTTTCGACGGCTTTTGCGGTTGTTTTAGCGTCTTTTTGGGCGATTGTGCCTTTAATCGCCAAACCTTTCTGAACGACTTTCGCCTTGGGGAAATGTTTCTGTAAATTGCTGGCAGTTACGCCCAGACCAGAACCCTCATGCGTACAGAACGGGACGAGGATTTTGCCGTCGATATTTTCTTTCTCCAGGAAAGAATAGACGATCATCGGGCAGTCGCCCCACCAGTTTGGATATCCAACATAAATCACGTTGTACGAGGACAAGTCCGGCAATTCCCCAGCAATCGCCGGGCGGGCGTTGAGCCGCTGTTCCTCTTTCGCCAAATCGACGCACGCGTCATATTTTGTTGGATACGGCTTGACTTCTTTGATTTCGTAAATGTCAGCGTTGAGCCGCCGGGCAATTTCTTTGGCGACTTTCGCCGTGTTGCCTTCCGCGACGTTCCCAACGCCATAATTCTCCCCTGCATGGGAGAAATAAACGACAATAGCTTTATTTGCCGCATCGGCGGTACTGGTCATAAGAGCAACTGTCAGCATAATAAAAAGTCCTTTTACGATGTTCATGGTTATCCTTTCAAATTATCGAACAAAATTGGTAATCGCCTCTTCCTTAATGTCAGGCAGAGGAATTCCAGCGTCGCGGCCGGCTTTGAGGCATTTAATCAGCCAAGCCATATTGCGAGCGAGATTTTCCAGCGTCTGAACGCCTTCCGGATCCTGCGGGACGTCGTCTTTCGTCAAGGCGTGGAATTCGTTCCAGTAGGTGCTGCCGACGGTAATCATTTTAGCGATTCCAAAGTATTTATTGAGAACGTCAAATGAAGCGGACGTTCCCGCGCGGCGGGCAACAACGATAACAGCGCCTGGCTTGTGCGCGAATGCCGCATAACGGTCGGCTGACATCGCGCTGAAAAAGACCCGGTCTAAAAAACTCTGAATGCGACCGCTGGGGTGTGCGTAGTACACCGGCGACGCAAACACAAACCCGTCAGAACCGTGGGCTTTTTCGACAAATTCATTGACCGCATCGTTGGCAAAGACGCACCGCTTTAATTCGCCGCATTTGCCGCACGCGATGCAGTCTTGAACCGGTTTCGCCCCGAGGTTGAAGATTTCCGTTTCGATTCCCTGCTGGGCAAACGTTTTCGACATGACGTCTAATCCGTATCGGGAAGAACCGTCTGCGTTCCAGCTACCGTTTAACATTAAAACTTTCATTACTGACTCCTTAAAATTGGGATTTATGGAATGAGTTAAGCAAGGTTACCGATGCTTGCATGACTATTTACTGACTAAAAAGCGCCAGTTTTAATATGGGGTTGATAAGGCGCTTCGAGCGCTTTAATTTCGTCGTCGTCGAGTTTAATATCGAGTGCGCCAACCGCTTGTTCGACGTGTTCGACGGCAGTCGTTCCCACGATCGGGGCGGTAATTTCCGGCTTGGACAGAACCCACGCCAGAGCCTCTTGCGCCATTGATCGACCGCGTTCTTTGGCTACCTTTTCGAGGTTGTCAACAACGATTTTATCGATAGCGTCTGTTGAACTCCACACCATGGGGGAAACTTCGTCGATCGCGTTTCTGGCGGTTTTCGTTCCCCAAGGGTGCGTGCACCGCCCACCGGCAAGCGGACTCCACGGCACGACTGCCATCTTTCTGTCTCGGCACAAAGGTAGGATTTCCCGTTCTTCTTCTCGATAAATGAGATTGTACTGCGGTTGCAAGGACGCGAATTTTGTCCAACCATTGCGCTCGGCAATTTGCTGCATGCGTTCCAACTGCCAGGCGAAAATGGTCGATGCGCCGATATACCGCGCCTTACCGGCTTTAACAACGTCGTGCAACGCTTCCATGATCTCTTCCATGGGCGTGTTAGCGTCCAAGCGGTGAATCTGGTATACGTCTACATAGTCCATACCAAGACGTTGTAAGGAATGGTCGATTTCTGCCATGATGTTTTTTCGAGACGAGCCGCCGCCGTTGGGACGACCGGGACGCATGTCGAAATGAACTTTCGTTGCGACAACGATTTCATCTCGATTAAGACCAAATTCACGAACGAGTTTGCCGGTAATCTCTTCACTCGACCCCATCTGGTATACGTTCGCGGTGTCGAAATAGTTTATTCCCAGATCAATCGCTCGCTTAAAAATGGGTTTCGCGTCCTCAAAATCTCGCGCCCACGGGAAAACGCCGTTTTCTTTGCCCGGCTTGCCAAAACTCATCATTCCCAAACAGATACGGGAAACGTCCATTCCTGTATTTCCAAATTTTACGTATTGCATAGTAGTAAATTGACGATAATAATATTCTTAATACGAATAACAGTTTTAAAATTGTTAATAAATGACAATGCGACACCAACGTTTAGCGGTCAGCGTTTAGTCGTTGGCGTGAACGTCGTAGTTGCGAAGGATGTCCGCAACGCCGGGGTCTTCTGGGTTCCAACGTCCTTTGCCCGTATCGAGGGCGCGAATCCGATTCATTTCCTCGTCGGTGAGCGAGAAATCGAAGATGTCCATGTTGCTCTTGATACGTTCCGGCTTGGTCGATTTCGGGAAGACGATAACGTTTTCCTGAACTTCAAAGCGCAAAATAACCTGTCCCGGCTGTTTCCTGTGCGCGGACGCGATGTCTGCAATAACGGGCGAGTCGAGCAGCTCCGGGTTCCCTTGTCCCAACGGGCCCCACGATTCGAGATGAACGTTGATTTTCGATAACAGTTCGCGCAACGGCTTCTGCTGATACAGCGGGTTGTATTCCACCTGATTTACCGACGGGAGCGAATCGAACTGCGGGACGAACTCGTTCCAGATTTTTGGCGTCATGTTGCTCACGCCAATCGACCGGATTTTCCCGGCGGCTTTGGCGGCTTCCAAGCCTTTCCATGCCCCGGGAACGTCCCCGTAAGGGTGGTGAAGGAGGTACAAGTCCATGTAGTCCAAACCGAGTTTTTTCAAAGATGCGTCGACGCCTTTGAGAGCCAGGTCATACCCGAAATCCTGTACCCAGAGTTTGCTGGTCAGGAAGATTTCTTCTCGTGGAATGCCGCTTTCTCTGATCGCTTTTCCGACTTCGCGTTCGTTGAAATACGCCGCCGCGGTGTCGATGTGACGGATTCCCAAATCCAGAGCTTCACGAACCGCTTTGTACGTACTGCCGTCAGCGGGAATGAGGTAAACTCCAAATCCGAAAACCGGAATCGATACGTTGTCGTTTAATGTTATTGATGGAATGTTTGTCATGGATAATCTCCGTTAAGGTAAAAAGTAAGCAAAGCGTTAGATAATCTATTTTTCTTCCGTCGCTTTCCGATACGCTTCGTCGTCAACCGGTTCAAGCCATTCGTTTGAAGAGTCTTCTCCGGGGACTTCCAAAGCCAGGTGCTGGAACCAGCAGTCGGGAGCCGCGCCGTGCCAGTGTTTAACCCCGGCTGGAATGTTGACCGTATCGCCTTTGCGAAGCCGACGCGCCGGTTCTCCCCAAGCCTGATAATAGCCTTCTCCAGCAGTAACGATGAGAATCTGCCCTCCGCCTTTGGAAGCGTGATGAATGTGCCAGTTGTTTCGGCACCCCGGTTCAAACGTAACGGCGCAAGTGAGAACCTGGTCTTTGGTAAGAACAGCCAAGTAACTGCGGCCGATAAAGTATTTCGCGTACGCGTCGTTTGGATCTCCAACAGGAAACGCCGACCAGTCAGACGGCAGCAGAGCCGGATCAGACGGACAGACAACCCGCTTGACGATAAAGTCGCCCTGCTGTTGAGTTAAACCGTTGATCATCGCGATGTTCAGATGGGCGTTCATCTGCGGTTTGGTTTCCGGTCGAGCCGCCAGAGCCGCGACGGTAAGAATTTCCCGATCCCGCCACGAAACGTTGTCTCGCGCGAAAATATCGCCGAAAAGATGGGATTTAAGGTATTCGTCCAGCTGCGGATGGAAGTCAAACAGAGCGCCTTTGACGGGACCGCCGCACAGTTTGGTCTGATTCTCCGTTCCGAACGTCAGGGCAGACCCTTGAGGAGCGGGAGACGGGGCGGAGCCTTCCAAAACCAGTTTGCCTGCCGATTGCCGTTCCTTGACGACGTTTAGAAGCGTTGCCGCCGCGTTGAGCGCGCGAGGGAACCCACAGTACGCATACAGCTGACCGACGTACTCTTTGGCTTCCGCCAACGTAATTTTAGCGTCAAACGCGCGATTAAACGCCTTCGCCAAAGCCGCTTGATCGCCTCGGGCGAGCGCCGCTCCGATATCGACAATACAAATTTCTTTCTCGGACAAAGGTTGAGATGTCATCTTGTTTACTCCTTCAGAAAACGCCGGCGCGGCTATTGCAATCGCCAGCGTTACAGTCAATAATAACGTCTTTTTAATCATGTTTTTTTGAATTGGTTAATGCTTACGCTTCGTGAATTCGTTTGCCTGTAATGTGTTCTGGAATGAGGGCTAAAACCTGAACGGCAGCGCCGGCGCGGCGAATTTCGTCTTCTATATCCGCATCGTCGGGATTAAACCGCTTTGCCAGCCGACGGCAGATTTCTATCGCAAAATCGCTATCGGCGACAATCTCAATTCGACCAAAAACCACGACGCTGCGAAACGTCATCGCCCAGCCCGGGTCGTCTTGAATCCCATCGTCAATAACGGTAAACGAAACCCGGTTGTCTTTGCGAAGGGAATCTATTTTATGCCCAATTTTGGAGCCGTGAAAATAGATTTTTCCATCGGAGTCGTTATAATAGGGATTGAGGTAAACCCCATACGGCCAGCCGTCGTCTCCGATCATGGACAAAACGCCGCGTTTAGCTGTTTTGAGAACGTTTAACGTCTCTTCGTCAGAAAGACGCTGTTTAGAGCGTCTCATCTCTCTGAACATAATTGCAGTGTACTTAACGATAGGGAATTAAACTCTTCAACTATAATGTTATTGCTAATTATACAGCAGCGAGAGCAAAAGTCAAGACCTTGGCGGGAAGAAAACGAGATTGGGGTGCGTTCAAAATTGGGGGGCAAGATATAGATGGGTTTTGATGATGCGAAGCGTTAAAAAATCCAGCCCTGAAAGGGCGACATCTCTATAACCGGCAGGCGTAAGCCTCCGGGTGAACGAGTAAATCAATAAAAAGTCGATAAATACCCCTTTCCCACTCGCGGCGCCTCAAGGCGCCGCGAGTGGGAAAGGGACTGACTCGATTAAGAAAGATTTTTTGAGCGCATGTCCGTGGGCTTACGCCCCACGGTTACATTTGTGGCGCCCCTTTCGGGGCTAATGACAATCATATCTGATTGCTAAT
>JAZQDP010000537.1:0-4959 GCA_045546875.1 Thermoguttaceae bacterium
ATATGTTCTTACCCCCCTGCTTTTAGCTCATTTCTCAGCCAAAAATCATTTCATACTGAAAAATCAATGATATTTACACTTATAATGTCATACTTTTCTCTAAAAATATCTGAAAAAAGCCGTTTTAGGAAATGGAAACTAGCTATTAGCTTGATAAACCTGATTCGTGTGTTATCGCAAGAAGCCAGAATAACCAAGCTAGCGGCTAGTAGCTAGGAGCTAATAGCTCCTTTTTCGGGAAATTTCAAGTAGAACAAGTATAAGTTCCCCTCCCTATTTATCGCATCTTCGCAAACTATTGCAGTGTAACATTATTTTTCAAATATTTTATTGAAAGAATTTGTTCGTCCACTTGCATAATGGGAAATTAAAGCTATAATTATATACTGATACGATTTGAGCTTTTCCGAAATTAAGCCTCTCGCTGCCAGCTTCCAGCGATTAGTTTGATAAACCTGATTCGTGCGTTATAGCAAGAAGCCAGAATAACCAGGCTAGCGGCTAGAAGCTAATAGCTCATTTTTCGGGAAATTTCAAGTGGAAAGAGTATAATACTCATTCGACGTCATTTGTAGATGTCGTTTTATATTATTAGCAATACATTTGACATTTAATTATGCATCCAACATTAGAAAAGCTTTTAGCAGATAAACCTGTTATTATCGACGGCGCTTGGGGAACTCAATTTCAAAAATTGGGGCTTGGTTCAGGAGAATCTCCAGATTTATGGAACCTTTCTCACCCGGATCGCGTATTAAAAGTAGCGAAAGGCTACGTTGACGCTGGAAGTCAGGTTATCATTTCGAATACCTTCGGATTAAATCGGTTCACGTTGCAAAAAGCCGGCGGCGACCCGGATCAGGTATTTGAACTCAACAAAGCGGGAGCCGCCATTTCCCGTCAGGCGTGCGAAGGAACCGATTGCCTGGTTTTCGCGTCGATTGGACCTTCCGGAGAAATCCTTATGATGGGTCAGGTAACGGAAGACGACCTGTACGAAGCGTTCAAAGTTCAGGCAGAAGGTTTGGCGGCAGGCGGAGCTGACGGAATCGTGATTGAAACGATGTCCTGCCCGATTGAAGCGTCGGCAGCGGTTCGCGCGGCAAAGACAACCGGATTGCCGGTCGTTGCCAGCATGACGTTTGATTCCGGTAAAAACAAAGACCGCACGATGATGGGCGCCACCCCGGAAAAAGCGGCGAAAGCCCTTTTGGCGGCTGGCGCTGACATCCTCGGGTCAAACTGCGGTAAAGGAATCGAAGGGTTCATTCCCGTCTGCCAGCGGCTTCACGACGCGTCCGGGCTGCCCGTCTGGATCAAGGCAAACCGAGGGTTGCCAGAAATCGTCGACGGCGTTGCGACCTATTCCCAAACGCCAGAACAATTTGCGTCCTTTGCGCCAGCGCTGGTTGCTGCCGGCGCAGGTTTTCTGGGCGGATGCTGCGGAACTGACCCGTCAATTATTGCCGCCCTGGTTGAATGGAAAAAAGGACTGTAAACAATAAGCGCGAAGCGCTCAGTCAGAACCGTGTTGCGGTCCAATATTATTAGCCGTGTGTTTCAATACACGGAGGCAATAGGCAGTAGTTTTTTTGACTGTTTACCACGTACATTTACAGGAGATTTACCATGAGTTTCGAAATGAATGACAATTACATTTCAACGGATATGTTCGCCGCTGACGCGCCCGTTTCAGAGCGAGCGACATTTATTACCAGAACGTATCTGCACCTTTTAGGCGCGATTGCCGCCTTTGTTGGAATAGAAGCGTTTCTGATTCAGTCCAGCGTCGCAGAACCGTTGATCGCCATGATGGTTGGATCGCAATATTCCTGGCTTATCGTTTTGGGGCTGTTTGTCGGCGTTTCCTGGATTGCTGACATGTGGGCGCAAAGCGCGACAAGCAAAGCGATGCAGTATCTCGGATTGGGTCTGTACGTCGTGGCTGAAGCGGTTGTCTTTTTGCCCTTGCTGTACATTGCGGCAAATTTCTATCCGCAAGCCATTCCGATGGCGGCAGGCTCGACGGCGGCGCTGGTTGTTTTACTCACAGCTGTCGTATTCATTACGAGAAAAGACATGTCGTTCCTTCGTCCAATCGTTCTGTTCGGCGGTTTAGCCGCTATGGGAGCGATTGTCGTCGGAGCGCTCTTCGGATTCACGTTAGGTCCGATATTCACCTACTTGATGATTGCTTTTGCCTGCGTTGCCGTTCTGTATGACACGTCCAACATTCTGCACAATTACCGAACAGACCAGTACGTCGGCGCGTCCCTGGCGTTGTTTGCCTCCGTTGCGTTGCTGTTCTGGTACATTTTGCGCCTGTTCATTGCAATGGACAGAAACTGATTTGTCAGGGAAATAGGGAATAGGGAGTAGGGAATAGTTTTTCTACTCCCTATTTCCCATTCCCTATTCTCTAACTAATATGAAAGTCGCTCACATAATAACCCGGCTGATTTTAGGCGGCGCGCAGGAAAATACCGTCTATTCCTGTATTGACCTGGCGCGCCGACATGGAGCGGCAGTTCGACTTTTCACCGGTCCGACAACCGGACCGGAAGGGTCGCTGGTGAAGTTTGCCAAGGAACAGGGCGTCGATCTGGTTGAGATTCCCGCTCTGATTCGCGCTATCAATCCTCTGTACGACGTTCCCGCTTATTTTCAGATTCGCAGGGCGTTAAAAGAATTCTCTCCTGACGTCGTTCACACTCATTCTGCCAAGGCTGGCATACTGGGCAGAGCGGCGGCAAGTTCGCTAAAAATCCCTGCCATTGTTCATACGATTCACGGCGCCCCCTGGTACCCGGCAGGAAATGTGGTTTCTCGAAAGTTTAACCAGATTTGTGAAAAATGGGCGGCAAAACGATGTCATAAACTTGTCTCGGTTGCCGACGCCATGACGCAGTTGTTTTTAGACGCTCATATTGCCCCCGCGGATAAATTCACGACGATTTACAGCGGCATGGACGTTGAGCCGTTTCTCAATTCCGCGCCGTTGCGAGAATCGACCCGGAACGAATACGGGTTCCAGCCGGACGACGTTGTTATTGGCAAGATTGCCCGCTTGTTTCGACTTAAAGGACACGACGACCTGATTGCCGCTGCACGAATCGTCTGCGATAAAAACAACAAGGTGAAGTTCCTGCTCGTGGGCGACGGCATTCTCCGGAAACGTCTGGAAGAATCGGTTCGCAGCGCCGGGCTGACAGATCGATTCGTCTTTGCCGGACTGGTTCCAGCTCAACGGATTCCAGCCATGATTTCCGCCATGGACGTTGTCGTTCATACCAGCTTGCGCGAGGGGTTAGCCCGGGTGGCGCCCCAGGCGCTCATTTCCGGAAAGCCGGTTGTCAGTTATGACGTTGACGGCGCAAGAGAGGTTGTAATAACCGATGAAACAGGGTGTCTTATCCCTCCCGGCGACATTAACCGTCTTGCGGACGCGTTAACGGATTTATCCAACGACCCGGAAAAACGAACCCGTTTTGGGCGCGTCGGCAGAGAGCGGTTTACAAATCAGTTCAAAAGAGAAATCATGGCAGACCGCCTTATGGAACTGTATCAAACGCTGTTGCCAGACGCTGTTGACCGATGAGCCATTTTTCCATCTTTTTTTACTTCTTTTTCTAAAAGGTAGTTGCAAATTCCTTGAGTTGAGTGTATAATACTAACAGTCATGGGATTCCTCCTAATATGGATTGTTTTTTTGGATTTACCATATATTATAGAAAGAATCCCATGCTTTTTCAATACTTTATTTCATCAGGCGCCAACTTACCGGATGAACCCAAAAAATTGTTGGTGGACATATCTATAAGCTTGTTCCGAAAAGGGGGCAATGTCTACCTGCTTATTATAATGTAGGAAAAGGCTGGTCATATCATATGGTAGTTGTAGGAAAAGATGGTAGAATATATGATCAGTTTACAGGTGTCAATGGTAATACTCGTGCGGAATATCTTTCTCACTGGGATTTTCCTTTTGAGATTGAATGGGTATTGGTAAAATGAATCAATACGATAAAGCTATCGAATTCTTTAATTACTTTTTTATACATCGTTCAATGTATTTATGTAATGATGCATATTATGAGGTCGTAGCATTTTTACTCGGGTATAATGAAGCCACTAATGTATTAAAAAGTTTTACATCTTGGATCATAATAAATATGAATGTTTCGGATTATGTTAATTCATTTTTTCCGAAGCTCATTATTGTTTTTGTTAATAGAAATTTAGGTCTAAAAGATGAAATTAATGAATGTGAATATTATCCTGATAATGATGCCTTTTATACTCAATTATTATTTGATTTGATAATAAAATATCTTAATTATGTAAAAGAATATGGTCTAGAAACTATTGATAGACAATATCAAGCATTAGAATTAAAACGCTTTTTGGATTAATTCTTTAAATTTATTTCTACAAACCATATCATATATCATGATAACAGATTTTGAAGTATTGAGCCTGTATTATTCAATTTTAATGGTATTATTAACCGTTTGTAGTATCAAAAAATGAAATATATTGAAACTGGAATTTATCAAGATTATTCCGTTTCCGAAACCAACGCCAAAGGCTATACGCGATATTTTGAATACGACGCCAACGGCAGACTGACAGAAAAGACCGACGACCGCAACGGGCGGGTTACAACCTATACCTACGATGCCGCCGGACGGTTGACGTCCGAAAATTGGCTCGATTCGTCCAGTAATGCCGTTAATACGTTTACGTATCAGTACGATTTATTAGGAAATCTATTAACCATTAACGACGGCGTTTCCAGTTGCGATTATACGTACGATACAATGAATCGTATTGATTCAATGACAATAATGTTTGACGCTCAAATGGCGGTATTTAGCTATACCTACGATACATTAGGGCGTCAAACGGAATCGTCGTTAAGATTAAATGGCGTTCAGGATAGAACAATTAATATCGAATA
>JAZQDP010000538.1:0-3602 GCA_045546875.1 Thermoguttaceae bacterium
GGGAACTGAAACAGGGTTGATAGACGACAAAGAGAACGACCTATTCCATAACTCGTTTAACTGTCTGAAGGATTATCTAAAAAACGCGTTTGGAAACGACTGTAACAATTTATACAGCCGCATTCTTGCCGATTTGTTCAATTCCCCCGGTCGCGGCGGACATCTGGTTCTGGAGCGAATCAAAGGGGACTCCGGCGAGATTCTGCTCAAGACGTCCAACAGTGAAACGCCGTTTGGTCTGATTAACGTCAGCGGCGCGGCGGAACTGTGTAACGCGTTACGGAATAATCCGGATCTGGCAGAATTGATAGAAGTCAATGAAGACGGCTCTGACGACAAACCGAAATTTGAATCGGTTAAACATTCTGACTCTCCGATTAACATTCTTATCGGAGCTAAAAAGTTCATCGAGGGCTGGGACTGCTGGCGCGTGAGCATTTTGGGCATGCTCAACGTTGGAAAAACAGAAGGAACGCAGGTCATTCAGCTTTTCGGCCGCGGCGTGCGTCTGAAAGGTTACAACTGGTCGCTCAAACGAAGTTCCGCTCTCCACGAGGCGATTGGCAATTCTCCCAATTATCTCAAAGAGCTGGAACTGCTTTGCGTCTTCGGCGTCTGCGCGGACGCGATGGTCAGTTTCAAAAATTACCTCAAGTCGGAAGATCTGCCCGGCAACGAACAAAGCCGGATGATTACGATTGATATGGACGTCTGCGAGCTGGACAACAAAAAGCTCAAGATTCTGGCTCCCAAACGCCGAAAAGACAACGGCAGAGAATACAACTTCAAAACCGACGGCCCCGTCCCTGCTATCTCCGGCAATATTCCAGATATTATTCAGAAAAACAAGATCGTTCTGGATTGGTATCCCCGTATTCAATCCATGGTCTCTGGAGGAAGAAACGCAACGCTGTCCTCCCTGCCGGGCGGAAAAAATTCCGTTCACTGTCTGAAAGATCAAATGGGGTATCTGGATTTCAACGACCTGTATTTTTGCGTTGAACGCTGGAAACGAAACAACGCGAAGTACAATCTCAACTGCTCCGTAAACGGATTAAAAGACCTCTTCCGCAGCGAAAACTGGTTTGAACTTTACATTCCGGTCGACAAACTCCATCCCCGCTCCTGGCAGGACGTGCAGGAACTTCAAATTATCGCCCGAACGCTATTGGAAAAGTATCTCAAAAGATTATACGATCAGTCCTCAAACGCCTATATGCTGCCGCGTCTGGAATACCGCATTCTGGACGCAACCAACGCCAATATTCCTCAAAAAGAGGAACTGCAATATCAGATTATTTACGATCTGAGCGACGAATCACTGGAAAAGTCGCTCCAAGAGATTCGGGACGCTCTTAGGAGCCGCGAACCCCTTGTTCGAGAAGAATATTCCATCAAAGCCATCCGATTCATCGATCATTTGTACAATCCGCTTTTGTATACAGAACATCCAAAAGTGAAGATTCTGCCGTGTTCGTTAAATCAAAGCGAGTTCACGTTTGTTAAAAATTTGAAAAAGTACGCTGAAGACAACGCTGCATTGTTACAACAGACCTGGGGTGAAATTTATCTGCTGAGAAATCAAAGCCGTGGGCGCGGCTTCGGATTCTTTGAAGCCAACAACTTCTATCCGGACTTTATTCTCTGGTGCGTTCAAGGCGACAAACAATATATTACCTTTATCGAACCACACGGACTAAAGATGGAAGGCGCCGGCAGCGCCAAAGTTCAATTCTGTAACAACAATTCCGAAGACAGCATTAAGAACATTGAAAAACGGCTCAAAGATTCAAACGTGATTTTGAACTGTTTTATTCTCTCATGCACTCGTTTCGGTGAATTGGAATGGGGCGTTCCACAAGACGAACTGGAAAAGCGGCATATTCTCTTTATGGACAGCGACAACTACATCAGCCGGCTGTTTCAGAATATTAGTTGACATAATCCGTGGGCTTGAAGCCGTCTGCGCTTGACAGCGGTTTGTTTTTCTGGTATGCTAAAATTGTAAAAAGAACTGGCGTTTAATCCGGGACGTTAAACGCCTTTTGCAACCAGAAAACAATAGGGGAGAAAGATTCATGCTGACGGTGCGTACAATGAATGGCTCGGAGCGGGAAGAAGTCGCGGCGCTGATTTACAATTCGACTAACGCCTGGTATCAGAAAAATCGGGGTTTTGACGCTTTCGCCGACCCGGCGGGAGGACGGCAAATCGTCGATACGTACGAATTGCTCGACCCGGGCTGTACGCTGGTCGTTTACGATGACGAGCAGAAGCGCATCGCCGGCAGTTGCTTTTATCACCCGCGCCCGACGCACGTTTCGCTGGGAATTCTCAATTCCCATCCGGACTACGCAGGGCAGGGCGCTGCCATGAAGCTGGCGGCTCGTATTGCTGAGATTGCAGCTGAACAGAACAAGCCGCTGCGGCTGGTTTCCTCCGCGATGAATCTGGACTCGTTTTCTGTCTATTCCCGCCTCGGATTCGTCCCGACCGAGTTCTTCCAGGATACGATTCTGACCGTTCCTTCCGACGGCGTTGCCGTTCCGGTTCCTGACGGTTTCCAGCTTCGCAGCGCGGTTTTGGGCGACGTAGACGCGATGGCGAATCTGGAATCCGCGGTTCAGGGCATCGACCGCCGACAGGATTTCCGTTTCTTTATCGAGAATCAGCAGGGGATCTGGACGACGACCGTTTTGGAGCGTCTTTCCGACGGGAAGATTACGGGATTTCTCGCCGCTATCAATAACGATGGAACGACAACCGCCGGTCCCGGCTGCATGCTGGACGCGCAGTCCGCTGTAACGCTCATTGCCAACGAACTCAATCGAACGCCCGGTAAATCGAGAATCGTCATCGTCCCGTCCCGGTTCACTACAGTGGTTCAGTTTCTCTACTCTCTGGGCGCGAAAAACATCGAAACGCACATTTCCCAATGCAAAGGCGAGTTCATTAAACCTAACGGCGTTGTTATTCCCTGCTTCCTGCCGGAAAGCGCGTAACGCTAAACTGTCATAGTCCATAAAAGGGGAATTCCCATGATAAAAATCGGAAAGTTCATTCATTGCTGTCAATTCATGCGTGACATAATAGAGGAAGGAATGGTCGATCTTGTTTTTGCGAACGACGTTTTGGAATATTACATTCCCATTAGAGATCCGGAAGCTCCGCTAGATGAATTCCGTGACGCAACTGAGTTTCAACGAATTGATTACTGCCCATGGTGCGGTAAAAAATTGACTTTCGATAAGAATGGCGCTTTACGCGACTGTCTTATTGCCGAGATTGAGAACATTGGTTTTCCTGACCAGTTTGACATTTTTTCACGTCCTCAAAAATATAAAAACGATATGTGGTGGAGAGAGAAAGCGGAAGAATTGTTCAATTTGCCGTCCGATTCAAAACTTTCCCAATCTGACCAGCGTTTTATCGATGTAATCAAATTCTTTATTGATTCCAATATGCTTCTGGCCGATCGTGTCGACTTCGGCGCCCGACAAGGTCGGTTCCTGAGATTGGATGACTAGCTCCGAAAATAATTTTTTCGCAGCAAAACCTTATCCTGTTAGCCCGTGCGGCTTCGCACCGACAAGGTCGGTTCC
>JAZQDP010000539.1:0-10937 GCA_045546875.1 Thermoguttaceae bacterium
CGCCTTTAGGAGCCAAAAAAGAAAGTGGCGCCAAGGCGCCGCACACCAAATCGTTCCCGACTCGCCTGGAGCTTTTTAATTCCGAATTCCGAATTTCGAATTAAAAAACTCCTAACTCCTAACTCGCTTCCGCAAGTACAGCGCGATAACGCCCAGCGCTAACAATGCCCACGTTGACGGTTCCGGCACGGCATTGGCGTCAAGCGAAGCGTAAAGCGTGTTGCCATCTACCGATAAATTCCAATAATAGGAACTCTCCGGCGTCAAAATACTGTTCCAGAAATCAACTCCGGCTAACTCACTGTCGGAATTTTGAATGATTGCGTATTTCGCGCCCGGCTGAACAGATCCGACGGTCAGTTCCAAAATGGAATCGGGGGAAATATCAAACGAACTTGCAACGAGTTTATCCATGCCGATTGCGTCCTGTTCAATTAACAGCGTTGACCCGCCGTTAATCTTAAACGCGCCGTCGATAATCAACGTTCCAACGGAATTGCCGGGCGAGAACGTTGCTGTAGTATAAGCGTCGTCAAGCGCTTCGCCAACTTCCATAGAGCCTTTGAAAAATTCTTTCATATCCAGCCGACCGGAAGAGACAACCAGACTTTGAACGTCAACAGCGTCTTGAGCTGCATTGATTTGCAGCGTCCCTGCGCCGGTTTTAACAATCTTACCTGTACTGACAATCTTGTTGCTGTCGCCAACCGTCAGTTTTTTCGTTTGTTCGTTAGAGAGATTGAATTCCAGCACACCTGCATCTTCAACCGTAATTGAACCGTTAGAAACAACAGCGTTGTCAACAAGTTTGAGAACGCCATCGGAAACAATTGTTTTACCGGTATACGTATTGGCGCCGGAAAGCGTTAGCGTTCCGTCGCCGGTTTTGGTAAACCCGCCATCGCTTTTAATAACGCCTTCTATGGTTAAAACGCCTGACTGAACGTTAAACGTTGGTTTTGCGTTGCTGCCTATTGTAAATCTGGATTTAATAACAGAATTGCCGGTTGAGGCAATCGTTGCTATTCGATCGCGAAAATCCAAACCGGTTCCATCATCCGAATAACCATATTCAGATTCAATAATGCCGTTTTCCAAAGTTATATTTTTAATATGAGTATAATTGCTTGGAATAAACGTTCCGCGAATAGTAATGTCATTGGGGGCGGAGGTACTATAACCGAGTTGGTTGGAAACCTGAAATTCCAGCGTCGTTCCAGATTCTACAATAATTTTACCTGTGCCAAAAGCGCTTTTTTCGGCATTAGCAGCATTGGAAATAACCTTGCCGTTTTGAATGGTCATTCCTCCGGTAAATGTATTTCTAGCCGACAGCGTCAGCGTACCATCGCCGGTTTTAATCAGACCGCCGTTCCCATTGACAATGCTGGCAAGGGTAATAGTTTTACCGGAATTCGCATTGAAGACGGTTGCAGTTTCCTCTGTTGTACCAGTAAGCGTAACCGTTAAATTGCTTGCCCAAGTATGACTTTCCAAAGCGTTAACCGTACCAGCGCCCAATTTAATTTCAGGAGCGATTCTGATAGATGTGTTTTTTTTCTTGGTATACGTTACGCCGGCGGAACCCAGATTCAGCGTTCCGCCAGTAAGGTTGAGATACCCTCTCCCTCCATTTACCTTATTAACATTTTTTCCGCCAGCAGAAAGGTTTATTCCCTTTAAGTTGGCTTCTCCGCCGGAAATATTCAATTTTGCGTAGGCGTCCCACCCAACGTGAGTTACCGCATTGGGAACATTCAGAACGCCGCCTTTTAAATTATATTCGGACGGATAGTTTTTATTAAACCAATGTCCAATTCGAATTGCAGTATCCCCGGAAGTGGTTAAAGACACGGTTCCACCATTCTGAGTAACAATCCCCTGCGCGCCATCTGATTCAGCCAGCCAAAAATCTCCCTTAACAGTCAGCGTCGCGCCATCGTTGATTATTAAGTAAGACGTTTTACTGTGGCCATGAGACAAAGAAGACATTTGAACGTTCCCGTTAATAATTGCAGATGATCCGTTGCCAGCGGTGTTTTTAGTTGAAAACGCGCCAAATGAACTGGTTGTGTTCTCAGCAAATTCAATAGAATATCTGTTCAACGTAAAAGCGCCAGTTGTAACAATGTTGTTAGAAAACGTAATTTTCGCATTATCGTCTGGCGTAGCAACCAGATTTGAAGTGGAATTGACAGCTTGGTCATACACTCCACTGCCGGTAAAAGTCGTACCGTTAAAGGCAACATCCGCATAAGCGCAGGCGGTGAAAAAGAAAAGCCCCATCAAAGTAATAGCAATCCTGCCATACGTCGAAATATGGAAGCGGGAAATAATCAATTGGTTAGCGAAAAGCGTTTGCATTTGTTTCGTAATGTCTATGGGGTTATTGGGAACAGGCGATTGTTTACCAAGTTTGCATACAGACTCTCAAGAGTAGTATACAAAAAAATATTGATATACATAATATAATCAGATTTTCAGAATCTGTCAACCTGCCAGACGATTAGTTTTAGAAAAATCCCCAAATTTTTGAACAGACGGGAAGACAGGGTAAAACAGGAAAGATAAAAAAGACGTCAGATAAGATGTGAGAAGCAGTTCGCAAGAGAAACTGAAAGGCGGTAATCGAGTTCGCAAAGCGAACGAAATTACCGCCTTTCAATCTTTCGCGACTCATATCGTTTCCGGTTACAATTTTCCAGACGAATCTGCGCGCCGCGGCGGTCAATCAGTCTTTTCCTTTATAGAATTTCTTAACGCGTTTGAGGCAATCGATGCCGGACATCGACAAGACGTCTTTAAGGCATTTCATTGCCAAATGGTCTTCCGGCAGAAGTTCGTGTTTCCTCTTTACGGACGTGATGCACATGTCCATTCCCAAGGGGATGGTAATTGTCAAAAAGGCGCTTTCCAACGCGCTTTTGATTGCCATTCCGTCTGGACGTTTAGAGGGAAGCATGACAGTAAAGTTACTTAACCCTCCGGAAAAATGAACGCCCTTGAGCGATTGGTCTTCCCCGATAAGTTTCATCGCATCGACCAGACGGCGGAAATTGTCTTCCATGTCGGAACCGATGGGGGCAATGCCGGGATCGATAATGCAATCGTCAATCGTCGAACCGGGACAGGATTCGAGGAACTGCTCGACCAGATTTTTAGCTGCATTGTACGTTTCCTGAGCCGTATGACACGGGGCGCCCGCGCCATCGATAAGCTGTTCGCTGGCAAGCAAAATCGGACGGAAGGGCTGAATCTCGTAAAGATTGAACATCTCCGTTCTCATGGGAGAAATGGAGTTAAGAATCGGCTTAAGCCCGTTTGCCTTGGCGGGATCGTAGGTTTGCAGCCCCGCTTGAGCCTGAGCGAAATCGGGAGAGTCGATTGACAACGGTTTGCTGGACACGGTTTGAATTTCAGCAATCATCTTTGCCAGCAGGTCGGCGGAACGAGGCCCGACGTTGACGTCTATATAAGCGGCGCCGGCAACGTCTTGAGTCTTTGCCAGTTCCAACAAGCCGGCAATGTCGCCGTTGTCGTACATTTGTTGAGTGGACGGAACAGAATTATTAATGGATTCCGCAATAACTGAAAAACCAGGTATCATAAGCAATAAGGAGGGTAATTGAAAAAGGAAAGCAATTTAACCACGTCTGCAGAAAAACGGTTAGCGACTCAAAATCTGAGCCGCCAAACAACAGACATGTTCATAAAAGCATTTGTTACTGGAACAATTCGTCATAAAAGCGTTGAATAACCTTTTCGAAAATTTCGCGTTCCGCTGGGGTTATTAAGGCTGCCAATTTAGCAATATGAATCGAAATCTCTTGATGAATAACGTCGAAAATCCGCTGACCAGTTGAGGAAATCTTAATGCAAACCGCTCGACGATCGTGAGGATTGACTTCCCGTACCAGAAATCCTCGTTGAACCATCGCCTCCACCAGCACCGAAGCGGCGGGGACGGTTATGTTCATTTGAGCCGCTAATTCTTTCAAATTAACGCCTGATGGATTGTGTTTCGTCATGGTAATGACGGCAAAAAGCGTCTTTTGCTGTCGAACAGACAACGACTCTAAAAGCGCAACATTCTTTTTGGCGGATGTTGCTAAACCTTTTTGAGATAACCGATCAACGATCTCAAAAAGCATCATGAACGTTTCATCGATTGATTCTTTTGACATGGCTTTGACGTTTAAAATAATAATTTAAATCTTAAATATATACAATATCATAACAGTTAAAACGCTTTTTGTCAATGGATTTAACGTCAAAATTCAAAATAATTTCGAAATTTTTAATTCTAGCCCTTTTCAAAAGTGATTTTATTTAATATAATAAGGTAAGTTATGACGATTATAGAAATAATAGCGTCTGTAGAGGTAATACAGATAATACGGATTATTTTGGCTCCATTTGAGGTGAATCAATCCGTTTTAAGCGATTTTCAAAGGCTTGCTATTAAACGATTTTATTTGTTTTACATACAGTATTAATATAATCATGAGAATATTTAACGCAAAAATCAAGCGTCAGATTGTTTGTTTAACAATCATTTTACCGTTTTTTGTTGCAGGGAGCTTGTGTTTTGCACAGCTTGACCTTCCTCCCGTTCCGACGTTTACCCCGCAAGCGCCGCCGATGGACGCTCCCAACGTGAGCGTGAATTCGCCCTCGCCAACGGCGGTCGCCCCATCCAGCTCCGATGCCTCATCGCTTGCCAAGCAGAACTTTGCCGCCAATTTTAAGAAACCGTTTGTCGGTCAAAGCCGCGGAACGTGGCCTCCGTCTTTCGGAACCGGTTCTTTACCCGTCGTTTCGCCTCGCCCCACTCCCATGGCTCCGCCGGTAAACGTTCCTGCTCAGCCGCCCGTCAGTCAGCAGGCGTACTCGTCGCCGGAATTGCCGCCGATGCCAGACGACCCGCCGCAAGTAGCGCAGGCGAATCCGCCCGTAGCGCAGGTTCCAACCGTTCAAGTTCCGGGATCAGGACAGCGATATCCCAACGCTAATCCGTACCCCAACGCCAATCCGTACCCCAACGCTCCCGCAGCGCCGGTAAATCAATACCCTAACGCAAACGCGTATCCGCCGCAACCGCCAGCCGTTCCACAGCAGGCTCAATACCCGCCCGCGGCGCCTCAACAGCCGCAAAATCAGATTGCTCCGTCTGTTCCAGCCATGCCGCCGGTAAATCAACCGCCGGCTCCAGCGAGACAACCTGCTCCGCAAACGGCACAATATATGTTCAGAGGCGGGTCAATTTGCCCGCTGAACATTCGTCAGGCTCGACCGGGAGAACATCCCTTGGCGCCGTTGGTTGCTTGGGCAAACGAAGGAATTCAGACTTTTAATTCCAAAATTAAAGACTATTCTTACGTTATGATTAAACGTGAACGCATTGACGGTCAACTGCAAGACACCAGCACAATCTTTATGAAAGTGCGTGAACAGCCCTTTAGCATTTACATTAAATACCTCAAGCCGGAAAAGAAAGCTGGCGTTGAAGCGTTGTATCGCAAAGGCTATCACAACGATCAGCTTTTAGGTCACGATGTTGGAATTAAAGCTCTTGCCGGCTCTTTGTGGCTTGACCCCAATGGACGAATGGCAATGGCTGGGCAGAAATACCCGATCACAACCGGCGGCATTCCGAACTTGGTCAAAAAGATGCTCGAATCGGTTTCTCTCGACATGAAAAACGACCCGCAAGGGAAAGAAACGTTTGTCAAATTTGTTGAAGACGGCGGGAATATCGATGGACGACCGTGCATTCGAATTGACTTCCTGCACCCGGTTCAACGTCCGTATTTCCGATTCCATCGCGCAGAAGTTTATCTCGACAAAGAATGGGGAATTCCAGTTCGATACGCCGCCTGGACTTGGCCGACAACCAAGGGTGGAAAACTCGTTTTGGACGAAGAGTTCACCTTTACCAAGCTGAAGTTTAACTGCGGGTTCACCGATTGGGACTTCAACGAAAAGAATAAAGAGTATAAATTTTAAGGTTTATTCAGTATATACTTTTTCTACTTGATATTTCCCGAAAAATGAGCTATTAGCTCCTAGCCGCTAGTTTGGTTATTCCTGTTTTTTGCTATAACGCACGAATCTGGTTTATCAAGCCAGGAGCTAGAGGCTTAACTTCGAAAAACTCAAGTCGTTTCATTATAAAATAACAACATTCCGTTATCGGACTTACGTTTATATCCTTCCTTTAGACCCAGAAAGAAAATCGAGTTATGAGTAAATTAAATCGACGTGAATTTTTGGAAAACAGCATGTTCGCAACAGCAGCGGCTATTGCCGCCAACGCGGCGCTTCAGCCGGAACCGATTCTGGCGCAAGAGAAAACCGGCGCTAACGACAAACTGTCGATGGCGGTCATTGGCGTTCGCGGTCGCGGCGGCGACCATATCAACGGGTACATTGGACGCAGCAACGTTCAGATTTCCTATATCTGCGACTGCGACGAAAAAGCTGGGCACGATCGCTGCGATCAGATTGAAAAGCGAACGGGCAAACGTCCGGTTTATGTCAAAGACCTGCGGGAAATCATGGATAAAAAAGACGTTGACTGCGTCTCTATCGCCACGCCTAACCACTGGCACTGCCTTGCCGCCATTTGGGCGATGCAGTCTGGAAAAGACGTTTACGTTGAAAAACCCGTCAGCTTCAACGTTGCCGAGGGCGCTGCCATTACCGCCGCGATGAAAAAGTACAACAGAATTTGCCAGGTCGGAACTCAGTGCCGATCCAGCAAAGGTCTTATCGATATGGTTAAGTTCATCAATGAAGGCGGAATCGGCGAAGTCAACTTCGCTCGCGGATTCTGCTATAAACGCCGCAAGTCCATCGGAGCTTTAGGCGACTACGCGATTCCGGAATCCGTCGATTTCAACCTGTGGTCTGGTCCTGCTCCGTACACAACGCCCAAGGTTACGCGTCCGCAGTTCCATTACGACTGGCACTGGCAGCGTCTGTACGGCAACGGCGACAGCGGCAACCAGGGACCTCACCAGACGGACATTGCCCGCTGGGGTCTGGGTCTGGAATGTCATCCCAATACCGTTATCGCCTACGGCGGACGTCTGGGCTATCAGGCGGAACGCAAAGATCCGAACTACGTTGACGCCGGCGACACGCCCAATACCGAAGTCGCGATTTACGACTACGGCAAGAAGTGCATCGTCTTTGAGACCCGCGGTTTGGACGTCAACAATTCCGACGACGACGAAGCCAATACGCTGTTCCGAAACAAGGGCGGCAAGATCGGCGTTATTTTCTACGGAACCGAAGGATATATCTGCAATCCGAGCTATACCAACGCGACCGTCTTTGACAAGGACTTCAAACCTGTTAAAACGTTCAACGGCGGCGGCGACCATTACGGCAACTTCCTCAGCGCCATCGTTTCCCGCGACGCTGCCAGCCTCAACGCGCCCGCCCGCTGCGGACATCTTTCCGCCGCCATCGCGCATTTGGCGAACACGAGCTACTATCTGGGCGAAAACAACAAGGTTTCCGTCTCTGACGCAAAAGAGATTCTGAAGAACGTCAAATCGCTCGACGATAACGTCGAAACCCTGGAACGCACTGTCAAACATCTGGAAAAGAACGGCGTCGATTTGGAGAAATACCCGATTTCGATGGGACCGATGCTGACCTTCGACCCGGAAAAGGAAGTCTTCACAGGCGACCGCGCCGACGAAGCCAACCAGTGGATTTCCCGCCAGTACCGCGAAGGGTTCGTCTGCCCGACGGCGGAAAACGTGTGATTTCTTTCCCGGTTTACCTGTTTACTGCGTTTTGCCGTTAGAGAGCGTTTGATTGCCTTTAACGGCAAGCGCGGAGGTCTTTTGCGGGGCGTTCATTCAAAAAAATATAAGAATGAGCTGTTCCCCCCCTTGACCTTTTAGAAAAAGAAGCTATATTCTTTTTTATCAATTCCAACGAGGATGTGGCGGAATTGGCAGACGCGCAAGGTTGAGGTCCTTGTGAACGATTAAAAGTTCATGCGGGTTCAAGTCCCGCCATCCTCATCAATGCCCTTTGCAGTAACTCGCAAGGGGTTTTTTTCTTGCTAAAATTCTTTTTTCAAGATTAAACCGGCTTCATCTCCAGAAATATTGACGCTTAAAACGCTTGCGTCGCTCATTTTATAAAATTTTCAAAAAAGATTTGCTTTTCATGGTTATGTATTCTCGGAAATATCGTATATTAATTATGGAGGCGCTATGATGAAAAAACATTTTTGGATATTCCGCCAATTTAAGGACGAAAACGAACGAGAAAAATATTTAGAGCATTTGTACGAGCTTGACGAAAAAATACACAATTCTATAGTCTCTTGCTTTTGTTGCCTATTTTTAATTGTAGTGTTTTTTATCGCAATAGGTATATTAGCCTCTATATTTATTAATATATTTAACCTTGCTTAACATTCCCGGCAATCGCCCTTTTAAACGCTTGACAATCTTCCTTCGTTCCTTTTGGAACGTCGCGGGGTTCTGGCTGACAGCAGGAAAACTGTCCACTGCCTGACGGAGAATGCGTAATTCCGTTCGCTCCGCTCGCTACATCACCGCCTTTCATTTTGCGCCCCCCAATTTTGAAAGCGCCCCAAAAAATCATAAATTCCAACGGTCAGGTCTTGCAAAATAACAGGAAATAGAATATAATTATAGTAATGTCAAATGACGCGTTGCGCGATTCTGCAAAGTGCAGATACGTTCAGTGCATTTCCGCCTTTTATAACCATTCCCTGTTTCTTTCTGCTTTCATGACAAACGTATTACGCTCAGGCGCTTTTATATTAGCGATTATTTTGATTTCGGGTTGCAACCCTCAGCCGGAAACCGACGGTAAGATTATTCTCAACGGGAACGTTGACGACCGTGAAGTCAACGCTGCGTTTCTGGTTTCAGAGCGCATTGCCGCTGTCCATGTTGAGGAAGGCGCAAGTGTCAAAAAGGGGGATTTGCTGGCAGAGTTGGAAACGATTCGAATAGAAAACCGGATTGCGGAAGCGCAGGCGGCGGTAGATTCCGCTCGAACCAACGTAACGGCGGCGGACGCGGCAATCGAAGCGGCGCAGGCGGCGTTGGACAAAGCTGTCAACGGGAATCGAAAAGAGGACATTGACCTCGCCCGCGCAGGCGTTGAGGTGTTTGACGCTCAAATTCAGGCGGCGGAGAATCTGTACGAACGCAATAAAAAGTTGTCTTCAGAAGAAGGCGTCCGAGCCGTCTCGCAGCAGGATCTGGATAATTCAGAATCTAATTTCAAAAAACTGGTCGCTGAGCGGAAACTGGCGCAAACCAATTTGGAAAAAATGCTTGCCGGCTCTCGAAAAGAAGATATTGCCGCGGCGAAAGCGGCTCTCGAACAGGCGAAGGCGCAGAAGGAAACGGCGCTCGCTTCCATCGTTCAAGCCCAGGCGACGCTGGCAATTCAAAAGCAAATTCTGGCGGACAGCAAACTTTTAGCGCCGTGCGACGGCGTGGTTCGAAGTCGCATTCTGGAACCCGGCGAAATGGCTTCGCCGCAGATTTCTGCGTTTATTATTGCTGTTACAAATCCCAAATGGGTGCGCGTATATTTGAACGAAACGCTTTTGGCAAAAGTCAAAATCTCCGGTAAGGCAACGATTCGCGTTGACGGTCTGCCCGATAAAAGCTTTGACGGCTGGGTCGGATACATCTCCCCAACGGCAGAATTCACGCCGAAAAACGTCGAGACGCAGGAACTGAGAACGTCGCTGGTTTACGAGGTTCGCGTTTACGTCAACGACCCGGAAGGGATATTAAAGCTCGGCGCGCCTGCAACGGTCGAGATCAATTAGCAATTTTCAATTAGCAATTAGCAATTGACGCAAGCGTTACAATAAGGTGAATCCGGTAATTTCCTGCTCTCATCTGTCGAAAACGTTTAAAGAATCCGGCGAGGAGATTCACGCTCTTCAGGACGTCAGTTTTGAAGTCTCGCCCGGTTCGATAACCGGTTTGCTGGGGCCGGACGGGGCAGGCAAGACGACGCTTATTCGGTGTCTGTGCGGGCTGCTGCATCCAAGTCAGGGAACGGTTTGCGTTTTGGGCGCTGACGCCGTTCGACAGTCCGGACAAATTCAGGGACACATCGGCTACATGCCGCAAAAGTTCGGTCTGTACGAGAACATGACCGTCGAAGAGAATATTCGTCTCTACGCCCGGCTTCATGGGATTCCTCGGGAGGATTACGACAGCCGCGTTCCGATGCTGCTGGAACGGAATCGACTGTCTAATTTCACGTCCCGCATGGCAGGCGCTCTTTCCGGCGGTATGAAACAGAAACTGGCTTTGATCTGCGCTCTGATTTCTCGACCTAAATTGATGATTTTAGACGAACCGACGGTTGGCGTTGACGTTTTAGCGCGCCGGGAACTGTGGAACATTTTGCGTCAGACGGTTGAAGAAGAATCCATGACGGCTCTGGTCAGTACGGCTTATATGGACGAAGCCGACTACTGTGACAGAACCTTGATTCTCTTTGAAGGAAAACTGTTGGCGGATAAGACCCCCGCGGAAGTAAAAGCGCTGGGCGCTGCCCCGCAATTAGCAATGAGCAATGAGCAATTAGCAATTGACGCAAAGCGCTCTCCTTCACTACTGCCTACTGCCTACTGCCTATTGCCTCCCCCTTCTTTCGAGCAAGGTTTCATGCGCTTGATGACCGGGTCTGTTCCTGAACCGCTTAAACGGAACAATCCTGTTGCCGCCGACGCCCCGGAAATAATTCGCGTTGAAAATCTGGTCAAGCGATTTGGCGATTTTGTCGCGGTGAACAACGTTTCCTTTACCGTTCGCCGCGGTGAAATATTTGGTCTTTTAGGCGCCAACGGCGCGGGGAAAACGACAACGTTTCGCGCGATGTGCGCTTTAAGCCGGGCGAACGAAGGG
>JAZQDP010000540.1:0-2418 GCA_045546875.1 Thermoguttaceae bacterium
AGGAGTTGGGTCTAGTCATTGTCTTCCTAAGACCGCTTGGCCTCCGACTTGTGCGTCATGGACGCAGTCATCGCCAAGACCATGCCGAAGCAGTGGAACATGGGCACCTGAATCATCATGCGGTCTGCGGTGGACAAGTCCATGCGGTCGCCGATGCACTTGCCGTTATTGACAACGCCATAGTGAGTAAGCATGACGCCCTTTGGGAACCCCGTCGTACCGGAGGTGTACTGCATGTTGCACACGTCGTGAATATGCACAGCAGCGGCGCGACGGTGCAGTTCTTCCATCGGAACGCTTTTGGCCTTTGTGAGAGCTTCTTCCCACGTTATCGCGCCTTTGGTTGAGAACCCAACGGTAATCACGTTTCTCAAAAACGGCAGTCGTTTGGCGCGAAGCGGATCGCCGGATTTTGTCTGAGCCAGTTCCGGACACAGTTCGTTAATAATTCCCGCGTAGTTGGAATCGCGATAGCTTCTTTCCAGAACAAGCGTATGCGTATCGGACTGCTTGAGCAGGTATTCTGCCTCGGCAATTTTGTATGCCGTGTTGACGGTTACAAGAATCGCGCCGATTTTGGTTGTCGCCCAAAACGCGATGTACCATTGTGGCAGGTTCGTCATCCAGACAGCGACTTTCTTGCCCGGCGTAACGCCCATGGCGATAAGCGTTCGGGCGAACCGGTCGACGTCGTCCCGGAATTCCGAGTACGTGCGGGTATAGTCCAGCGTCGTGTATTTGAATGCCAGCTGATCCGGGAACAGTTCAACCATCGTATCGAGAACCTGGGAGAACGTCTTTTCAATCAAAGTCTCTTTTTTCCAGACGTATTTGCCATTATGAGCGTTGTTATCGTACAGCGGCGTATTGGCGCGCGCCAGTTCAAAACGGCTCATGTAGTTGACAAAGTGCGGGAAGACGATATCCAGATCGGAGATTTCGTCCCACGACGGATCCCATTCGATGGAAATAAACCCGTCGTAGTTGAGCGATCGCAGACCGTTCATGATGTCTTCAATCGGCAGCGAACCTTCTCCTACCAGTGACAGCTCTTCCGCGCTTTGCGAGTCTTTAATGTGAACGTGACGAATATACGCGCCGAGGTTTTTCACCGTCGTTTCGGGAGCTTCTCCGCAAACGCGGAACGGATGATGGAGATCCCATAACGCCGCCAGATTGTCGCTAACAAAGGACTCAAACAGCGAGCGCAGTTTGGCGGTGTCGGCGTAAATGCCAACCGTTTCAATCAACAAAACAACGTTCGCGTCTTGCGCCAGCGGCAAGACCTGTTCCAAAAACGGAACGACTTTCGATTCGTACCCGGCAATCGCCTTAAGACGAATGTACGGCGTCTTGAGCCGTTTCGCCGCTTCGATGCAAAGCGAGAGTTCCTCTTGCGCCGCTTGAGCGTCTACGGTAATGTCCGTAACGAGGTCAATGCAGGAAACTTCCAGGCGGTTTTCCAGCATCCGGCGGTGAATGGACGTCAAACGCCCGGGCTGTGACGGATCCAGAAGCGGCTTGACATCGTGAATTTCAATCCCGTTGAATTTATATTCTACCGCAATATCGATAAACTGGTCGATATTGTATTCATTCCATCTGTTAGTGGAAAAGGACAGTTTCATTCTTTTTCCTCCTCATCGTAGCAAATCTTGTTTAAGGCGTTGATATAGGCGCGAATGGCGGCTCCAATGATGTCCGTCGAAACGCCCTTTCCGGAATACAGTTTGCCGCGAGAACGGAGTCGAACAACGCTCGACCCCACCGCTTCACGTCCTTCTGTAACAGCTGAAATTTTGAAATCGTCCAGTTCAAAATGACGACCGAGAATATTTTCAATCGACAAAAACGCCGCATCAACGGGACCGTCGCCGATGCTGAATCCCTGAACTTCCTCGCCGTCCTTTTCCAAAACCACGTTTGCCATGGCAGTAATTGCGTTGCCGCTGTTGATTACAAAGCTTTTGAGACGATAGACCGGCGGAGCTTGCAACGCAACGGTTGCGACAATGGCGTCGAGGTCTTTGAGACCAATTCCAACTTTTTTCTTTTGTGAAATTCGGCGCACTTCTTCGTAAACCTTACCCAAATCGTCGGCTGAAAGGTCGTATCCTAAATGGTTAATTGCCGCCGCGACTGATTCCATATCGTCGTCGCTTGACAAGAGGAACAGTTCGCCCTGTTCGATAGCCGCAGATGCCAACTCGCGAGGGGAAATTGATTCTTGCTTGTCTTGAATAATTTCCGAGATGGAGTCGACAATTTTATGCAGAACCGTCATGTTCAAATTCGTTTGCGTCTGCAAAGCGCGTCCTTTAATCCGAATCAGGTCGGCAAATTGACTCAGAGAAAGAATGTCTGGAGAGTCAATAGCCGTCCGGAACTGACTAACGTTTAATTCCAAACACTGCGCCG
>JAZQDP010000541.1:0-6673 GCA_045546875.1 Thermoguttaceae bacterium
TATTCTACCATTTTGAATACTTCCTCTACTTCTTCACAAGGTTTATTTGTAACATCAACTAGTATAGAAGAAGTATCCTCTTCACGCCAAAATTTCTCTTTAATTTTCTCTAAATAATTATCTGGAACCCTACCCAAACAATAAATCATTGTTCTGCAATCGCTAGGTTTACTTATACCATTTTCAATTACACGATACAAACCCATCACGGTATAATTTTCCACGTCATCGTCCCAATTAGCTGTTACTTCTAAATATGCACACGCTAAATCAGTTCTGTCATTCCACGGAATCCAGCCGCTTTCACTACTCATTCTTAGAAACCTGCTCTTTCTTTTGAGAATCGCCTCCAATGGAACGAATAACAAGCAGGTCTGTTAAACGTTCCATCGGAACGGGATCATGACTCCCTAGCGATCAATTGATTTTGATGTTATTATTATATCACAAACAGAACCATTGACAAGGACGCCCCCAGCTTGCGAATTTGAGCCGTTGTTAAACAAGGGGCATTGATTATACCCCTCGACGAAAACAACGCCACAAAAGGGCAAAAACAAGGCTTCCTGCGTCTATTGACGCCGAACCCGGAACGCGCCGGGCTGTTCCATATCCTTTTTGCTCCTGCCCCCCCCAGAATCGGACGCTGCGACTGCAACCAATTCCGGAACCGGAACAGCCATCGCCGCCGCTGACAGGCTCGACAGCTATGAATAAAATTAGTTATCGAAATCATAATAGCTTTAAGACAATTCAGGCAATAAAAAATACTGTTTTGCGCTCCCTGTTAGGTAGTTCAACAGCCGCCCACCCGTTCGGGAATTATTAAACCGCACCGCCGCTGTCAGCATTGAAAAAGAAATAAAACAAAGTTTGTTAGTTTTGCCAATTCGTTTGGCGATACTCAAAAAGATGAACAGTTTTTGGAAGTACCTTGACGGGGGCGCTGCGTCTGTCGACGGCTTCCCGTCCCGGCTGGCGGTCAGAGCAGACGAACCGGAACCCGGCAACCAGGTCAGCAACGGCAACGGGACAAAGACAAGGCGTCCGACATCGGGACGCCTCGCAAGCTGACAGACCGACCGCCGGAACTGTCGTCAACGCTCGACCGAATCCAGCCGATTAAACAGACGCTCTTTTTCCTCATAACTCAAACTGTCGATTAAAGACAAAATCAACTCGATTTTATCGCAATCCGGGCATAATTCCGGGCAACGCCCATCAGACGAATCGTCCAAACCCCTAGAAAACAAGGGCTTTTCGCCATTTTGCAACAAGTCCAGTTTCGCCCATTTTTTATTGTTGCGTAAATTTATAAAATAAGTCAAGCAAATATGCGTTTGCTTGACTTATTTCTTTTGTATCCTTCGTAATTGAAAACCTGCAAGCAGTAAAAGCTGTAGCCGCTATGGAAATTTAACGGCTCGTCGGACTGGCAGGTTCGTTCAGTAAACGGGCTCTTTTTATTTCTGTAAAAACAGCATAACGCCGCGTTTATTGGAAATCAGAACGTCTGGTTTGCCGTCGCCATTGACGTCGCCAACGTCAAAATTGGTCGCCACGCCGCTGGCGCCGTCGATAAGATGTCGAACCCATTTAACCTTTTCAGGCGTGCACTTGTTTTCGTACCAAATCAACTCTGCCGGCAAAAAGGCTCCCGGGTCGCGCCCGCAATGCGCCATCCAGCGTTTGCCGGTTACGATGTCCAGTTTGCCGTCGCCGTTCATGTCCACCATTTTGGTTGCATGATACTGTGAATTGATTTTATCGTCCGGGTCTTCAATAACGATTCTGTCCCAGCCGCCGTCTTTATTTTGTTTGAACATCCAGATGCCGAAATTATGAGCTGAGGTTATGAAAATCTCCGCCTTTCCGTCTCCGTCAAAATCAGCAACTTGCATGTGAGAACATTCCGGACCGAAATCGGCTTTTACCTCTTCCCATTTGGCTCCGCTTACCAGCCCTTCTTTCGGCTGGAGAAAATATCCAAACGGCGTAACGATGTCCTGCCGTCCATCGCCATTGACGTCGCCAACGCCAAAACCGTGCGAATAATGTCCCGCTGCCGGATGGTTCAGTTCCGAGACGTCAATTCTCGTCCACGGCTGAGTTGGATCTTCACCCACTTTGAAAATCACCACACGACGCTGCGGTCCGTTTGTATTCTTGGCGTCGGGATTCCAACCGCCAACGATTTCTGAAACGCCGTCGTTATCCATATCCTTTGCGACAGGGCTTTCGTTGTTGAGCACGTCGGTAATTTTGTACTCTTTCCATTCTACGCCGTCAATAGCCGATTTTCCGGGGTTTGCATACCAGTACTGCGTTTGACCAGGCCACGGAAGCCGAATAAAATCAACAAAACCGTCGCCGTTGACATCATCAGCAGCTGCGCCAAAAACGTTGCTGTAACCTTGCCACTCGAATTCGGAATAGCCTTTGCCGTTAAACGGAACCGGTTTCCAGTCGGGAGCGGCGTAATAGAGTTCTCCAACGCCGAGGTCAGGCTTGCCGTCGTTGTTGAAATCTGCAATTGCCGCGCCCTCTGAACGAAAAACAGGGTCTACGTCTATGCGTTGAAACGTTAAAAATTCTGCCGCAAAAAGAGAAGAAGCAGACAACGTCAATAATGCTGTTAATAACAAGCGATTCATACTTTCTCCTTGGTTTTTAATAGGGGAAGGGGGAAGGGAATAACGGTTATCGTTTATTGCAGTGCAAGCGCTGAAACAGGATTCCTGCAATAGACTACTTTACGGATTATAAATCGTTTTTATTTGCAATGCAATAGGCGCTGCAAATTTTTTCGGATTAGAGGACGTCCATTTATTGCAAGATTTTGGCTTGCTATATTTAACAGAGTAATTATTTAATATATTTCTTTCAAAAAAATTTCGAGCAAACCCCCTTTTTCTTTCGTATTAATTTTGTTATAATTAAAATTGAATTATTAAAATTTCAATTTTGAATTAATCGTTGGCATTTATCCCACTTACTAGCTTTCTGGAGATAGACATGAAAAATTCACTTACCATTAAAATGACAATGCTTACGTTGGCGGCATTCCTGCTGACGTCAACATTGTCGTTCGCTCAGCCGGGTCATCGCGGACCTCGCCCCAGCGGACCAAAACCGAGCGCTCACAAAGCAGCGCCATCTCACGCGCCCAAAGCGGCTCCGCCGGTAGAACACAAGCGCTTTTCTGCTCCAGCGCCCGTTCGACACGACGTTCGTCCACCCGCTCCCAGACCGCAGCACACACCAAGCTTTTCCGACAGACGTTCTATCGACAGAGCTATTGACGCCGGTCGCCGAGCTATTGAATCTCGTCTTGAAGCCCAGCATCGACCTGGCGGTCACGGACCTGGTCCCGGACCGAGAATCGCTCCTCCTTCAAGACCAACTCCAGGTCCAAGGATAGCGCCGCCTTCAAGACCAGCTGCTCCTTCTGGACCAAGAGTCGCTCCACGTCCAACTCCAGGACCGGGACCAAAAGTCGTTCCATCGCCGCATCATCCGACGCCGGGACCAGGACCGAAGGTAGTTCCGCCTCCAAGACCTCATCATCCGACGCCGGGACCAGGACCGAAGGTAGTTCCGCCTTCAAAACCGCATCACCCTGGACCGAGCTATCATCCAGGACCGGGCTATCGTCCAGGACCGGGACCTCATCGTCCAACTCATATTCCGTCTGGCGTTCGTCCATCATGGCAAAACAGACCGCACGATCATTTTGACCGCATTTATCGAGACATGCACCGCGCCATTCACGGACCACACGTTCCTCCGCCGCCTCGCGCGCCGAGACCGTATTGGGATCGCTGGGGAATTTCCGTCGCCCTGGGATGGACTAACTTTGCCATCTCGACCGGAGCCTTTACTTTCAGCTGGTGGGATAGCAGACCTTATGCCGCCCCATGGTGGAACTACTATTACTACCGCCGCGCTTATCCGGTTTATTACTGGTGGGAACGCCCGACGTGGGAACGCGTTCGCTTGTTCTATCCGGCTTACAATTGGGTTGATCCCTATTACTACGACTACGGGACCGGAGGGAACGTTATCGTTGCCAATGACGGTTATGTTTACATCAACAACCAGCGCGTAGCGACGCAGTACGAATACTCACAGTCTGCGGCTGAACTGGCAACGTACAACATGCCAACAGCGGAAACGCCGACGGATTCCAACCTGGAATGGCTGCCATTAGGCACGTTTGCTCTGTCAACGTCCTCCGTTGATCCGGACAAATACACCAAAGCGGCTATTCAGCTTGCTGCCACCAAAGACGGTTTGATTAGCGGTTCGTTCTACAACCGAGAAACAAACCAGACGTTCCCGATTCAGGGTCGCGTTGACACTCAAACGCAGCGAGTTGCGTTCTACGTCATTGGAGCTGAAAACACCATTTTTGAAACCGGTATGTACAATTTGACTCAACAAGACGCGCCGGTAATGGTTCACCTCAACGGCGGACGTCAGGTCAAGAATTACCTGCTGGTTCGCCTTACCGCTCCGACAGGAAGCGCGGCAACAACAGCGCCTGCGGTAACGTCGCCCGTCGTAACTGCGACAACTGCGACAACCCTTCCAGAACCCGATGAAGACGATTACGCATTGCCCATCATTGACAATTCTGGAACCAATGCAGAAAAAGCGCTTCAAAGCATTTTAGAATAGCATAATCCTTCGCAGCGCAGGTTGCATTTGACAACGTTCTGTAACAACTTTGTCAAATGCGCTTGCACTTGCGTTTTTTTGTTTTCTTAAATTATCCAACCTTTTTTATCGTTAAACCTTAATTCCATGAAACACATCTTATTATCTTTCGCCTTGACGGCGGTTTTAGGCGTTGTCGCATTTGCAGACGTTCCTCTTGTCGTCGGTCATCGCGGCAACTCCTCTGTAGCTCCCGAAAACACCATGTCCGCATTTCGTTCTTGCGTTGAATCCGGCGCTCAGGGCGCAGAATGCGACGTTTATCGCTCTGCCGACGGCAAACTGGTTCTTTTCCACGACGGCACGCTGAAAAGAACGGTTCGTGACGCGCAAGGCAAGCCAGCCGCAGGACGCATTTCCGACTACACTCTGGAACAACTCCGAACGATGGACTTTGGCGTTTGGATGAACGAAAAGTTCAAGGGCGAAAAAGCCGCAACCCTGGAACAATATCTTGACCTGTTAAAAGGCACAACCTGCGCCCCGGTTATCGAACTGAAACAAACCGGTTTGGAAGCGGATACGGTAGCCGCCGTTCGCGCCAGAAAAATGGAAAAAGAATCGACGATTATCGCTTTCAACGCTGACGTTATTAAAGAATGCCGCAGAATCGCTCCGGAAATCAAGGCGGCGTGGCTGTGCACAAAGGGCAAGAACGAATCTTTGGATCAGTACGCTGACAGAATCATTGCCAAGCTCAAGGAAATCAACACGACATACGTCGATCTGGAACACTCCGCCGCAACGCCGGAATTCGTCAAAAAGCTCCATGACAACGGCATTACCGTTATGGTTTGGACGGCTGACAACCCGGATCGAATCAAGGCTCTGTTTGACATGGGCGTCGATTCCGTTACGACAAACGTTCCCGCAACGGCTTTGGAAATTTCCAATAAATAAGCTTTTCGCCGCTATTTCACGAAATTAACAGATGAGTCTTTAACTCTCGTACAGATTTTCGTAAGCGGAAACCATCGTTTCCAAATCGAATTTTTGAGAAATCGTCTCTCGCGCGTTAGAGACGATTTTTTCTTTTAAACCCTCGATTTCCATTAGCCGGGTCGTCCAGCGAACAAACCCGGGAATATCGTTTGGCTCAACCAAAAAGCCGTTTTCTTCGTGAGTAATAAACTCTTCCACGGCAGGGATTCGAGCGCTTACCGTCGGAACGCCCAACGCCATTGCCTCGAGAACGGCGTTAGGCTGCCCTTCGTATAAACTGCTAAGCCACAAGACGTCTGCCGCGCGCAAAAGTCGGGGGACGTCGTTTCTGGCGCCGAGAAAATGAACGTATTCTTCTGACCAATACAGTTGCCGATACCGCATCAAACGATTTTTTTGCGGACCGTCGCCGATAATCAGCAAATGGGAATCCGGGTGCATGCGACGCATGACGTCCATTGACCAGATTGCCCATTTAAGCCGCTTTTGATGCCACAATCGAGCGACGCAAGCGATTACAAACGCGGTTGGTTTGAGACCAAATTCACTCAGGATGGCGGTTCGAGATTCTCGACCGGACTGGTCGATGAGTTTATTAACGTCAATACCGTTGGGAATAAAAATATAGCCGTTTTTTTCAAACGATTTTGTGTTGGTCGTAACGGCGCTTGACATTCGATTGACAATAGAATCGACAAACTCCAACGGCTTGGACTTCCATGGATTTAAGCAGCGTTCGTTGCCATAGATTTTAGGAACGCCGCAAATCTTTGCTGCAACTCTTCCGTAACAGTTTGGGGCAAAAAGCCACGTATGCACAACGTCGGGGCTGATTTCAGAAATGACATCGCACAGACGAATAAACGCCAGCGGATCTATCTTAAATCGTTTCCCGATACAGTGCACCTTAACGCCGCCGTCAAGCAGTTCGTCTGACAGCGGGGCGCCGTGGGCGGGAGCGGTTGCTGAACGGCGTTCCAATTTAATCTGGTTTAACAGCGCAACGTGAACC
>JAZQDP010000542.1:0-31277 GCA_045546875.1 Thermoguttaceae bacterium
GAACCTTTATTAACGGAAAACTTTCGATAGAATCGTGTATTATTGATTATCCTCGGGAGTTTAAAGAATCTAAAAAATACGATTGCCTTTTAACAGATAATCAACTAAACGAATCTTTTATAAATTCCCAACTTGATGTAGAGGGTGCAAAAGATTTCTGTAAACAGTATTTGATTATGTTGAATCCTCATTAACGCTTGTAAAGAATAGAAACAAAGGAAGAATAATATGCGGACAGTATGTCCGCGAGCCAGCGGGGCAGATGGGCTTTCCGAGTTCGTAGATTTCTGGAGGCTTCCGTCGCAAAGCGCTCGTCAATTGTTTCTTTGCTGACCTTGCTGACTAACGCGCGAGGCAATCTTCTCGCTACTTACAACCCCTAAAATCTACGCGTTTTGACGCCTAACTTTTCAAAAGCGTCGCGGACGGATTTATGACACGTCAGCAGAATTGTCTGAATTCCCTGTTTAGAAAATGACAGAAGAAGTTTTGCTGCCGATTTAACTCTGACGGAATCAAAATTTGCCAACGAATCGTCTAACAGAAATGGTAAAACAACATCCTTATTAGCGTACCATCCAACCAGAGCCATGCGGAGGCACAAGTACAGCTGCTCTCGCGTTCCGGTTGACAACTGCCCAACCGTCAGGCGTTTCCCGTCAGCGCGCTCAACTTGTAATGGCGTTACGTCTGTAGGTTTATGGATATTAATATACTCGCCGTCAGTAATTGTTTGAAAATAATCGCTTGCCTGCTTGAGAGTTTTGGGCTGTAAATCCTTTTCGTATTGTTTTGTAATACTTTGAAGAATCGTTTGCGCCATTGCAGCCGCACGCCATTTTCGCGCTGTTTGAGCGATTTCATTTTCAAGTTCGGTCAAAGATTGCTGATCTGTTCTAAACTGCTGCAGATTGGTTTCAAGCTGTGAATTGTGAGTTGCAAGCTCTTTAATTTTCGACTCCAATTCACGTTTGGTTTGCTGATATTTTGCAATAGCCTGTTCACATTGTTTCTTTTGCGCTGAAGCAGACCACGATTCCGGATATGCTTTCATAATTGAGTACAGCTCATTAACGTCCGCAACAGGGCGCTCTAAAGCCGCCTGGATTTTCTGGAACAGTTCTGTTTTACGTTGACGCTTTTGAGTTGCCTGACTTTGTTGAGAATAAACGTCTTTTAATGCGGCAATGGTCGTTACATTAAATCCATTGAGTATATACTCTAATTTACTTTGAGCTAATTTGAATTGCGAATCAAGATCGCGTTTTTTGGCTAATAAGACATCGCGCTTGTCGTCTTTTACTTCTCGACGTTCAACTTTAACCTCTTCTTCCTGAACCGGTTGAGAAAAAAGTTCAGTTAAACGGTCAATCTGTTCCAAATCTGACCCTGTTGAAAAAGACAGAGCCGATCGTTCAAGCAACTTAACCAACTTTTGGCGCAACGGAGCCAAAGATTGCGCTTCTAACTGCCGCTGACGTTCTAACGACGCTCGTTTAGAAAACTGCTCTGCAATCCAGCTGTGCTTTTTCTGGAGGTTCTTTACCTGTTCTATCGACCAATCTGTCGGCAACCCTGCCTGACGAAGCGCAGACGTCCACAAAGAGGTAAACTGTGAAGGAGAATAGACATTTTCAGTACGAACTTTTTTGACAATCCGAGTTGTTGGCTGTAAATTTCGAGCGGAAAAAGCAGAACCGTCTTTGGCGTCTCGTTCATCTGCCAACATTTGCGCCTGAGCGACAAGCTGGGCAATGGCGTTTCGAGTATCGCTTAAATCGTCTGGAGATTCGCCCTCACGCAGGACAGGGACGTCAAAAGCGCTGGACGAGGCGCGAAGTCTTGACTCCAACTCGGGAGCTAATGCCAAATGTTCGTCCAGCTGTTCTTTAACCGCTTCCCAATGATTGCGACAAGCAAAGAGTTTTTCCTCTGCCGCTTTGTCGAGCATGTAACGCATAATTGCAACGCCAGCCAAACCGCAAAAGCATAGCACAACGCCCAACGAACCCATGTGCCCCAACAGTCCGTCTTTAGAAAGCCAGCCAAACAGATAGAAAGTCCACAGAAGCACGCCCAAAAGACCTAACGCCGTGATCACCATAAACGTGTATCGCGTTGTTGTCGACATAACAGGCGTCGAATTAAGAATCGTAAGCTGATTTCTTAAATGTTCTTCCCCCCATTCCAAATCATTTCGGCGTTCAATCCAATGCAATTTTTCACGCAATAAACCTAAACGATGGTTTATCGCTGCAAGTTTTTTATCCGTTGACGTTGAAACCTGTTCAACAGGAGCGGCAATCGTCTCTTCTACGTCTTCTGTAACCTGATGAGTTTCGTCTTTTTTCTTCCATGTTGTAACAAGATGAGAAAGCGTTTCTGGACCAGGTAACGAACCGGCGCGACATTCACCCGGCAAATCCAGAGCCGTCCAAACAGCAGAAAGACTAGCGTCAACCTGTTCCAACTGTCTGGCTAATTGAGCTTCACGCTGAAAATCAGCGCGTCGAGATTGCAATAAAAGAAGATCGTCTGGAACAGATCGCTTGACCGGCGTTGTCGTTTTGATTTCAACCGGGGCAACAACAGGCAACTTGGAAATCTGAGCGTCAAGAGAATTGATCTGCGATTTAAGATTGGTTATTTCGGATTGCAACGATTCCGCCTGATCAATATCGTACTGGGCAACCTGTCGTTTAGCAGAATTGGATTCTGGAATGGTCCCCAAAGACTTATACTGATTAAACAGCGGAATTGCCTGTTCCATACGTTCGTACTGGGCAATCTGCATTTTACTTTGGCGAATTTGTTCCTCTGTTTGCTCCAACCTGGATTGCAATTCAGGAATTTCGTTTATTGCTTGTTTTTTGGCATCGTTAACGTTATTTACCTTTTCCAATCGATTGAGAAGCGCTTGACGTCTGTTAAGTAACGCTTTTAAACGTCCTTCATCGGGATAAGCGTCATCAATAACGTTGTTAAGCGCCTCGCGACGATTTCTTTCCAGAATTTGTACAACTCGAGATAATGGCGTTTGCGGCTGAGCCATGGAAATATCATACAAAACCTGCGCTGCCGCTTCGGAAGAAAGTAAAGAAAAAGAGCTTAAATCGTCTTGAAAAACAGCAAATACCTGACCGTATAGCTGAGCGTCAACATCGCCAAAAATAGAGTCCAACTTTGATAACGATTGTGGGCGTTTTTGATTGTCAAACAATTCGACTCTCTCTGCCTGCTGATCGCCTTCGTCAACAGGAAAACTGGCTGTGCGGAGAATTCGAGATATTGTAAGCCGCTGCGTGGGATCTTGACCTGAAAAATCAGAAAATGTCAATCGCCCGCTCATGCGCTGGGAATCTTCTCCCGCATACGCTCTGCCAGCATACAAGCCAAATAGCATACATCGAACAAACTGAATAAATGTCGTCTTCCCGGATTCGTTAGGGGCGTAAATAACCTCCACGCCTGGCTGAAAATCCTCCAGACGCTTCTCGCGGAGCGTTCCAAAACGTTCGATATAAATGCTATCAATCTTCATAATCGTTAATTTTTACTTATTTTATTATAATAGTATAAATCAACCTTGTGAATTTGTCAATATCGGATTAGAAAATAAAAGAAAAAAGAAAAAGATAGATTTATTGCCCCCCTGTACTGATTGATAAGAGTGTGGTATAATGAAATTGATTAATTGCCAATTAAAGGAGTCAAACTTATGGATGATCCGCCAAAAGAATCTATTTCCGATCAAAACCAAAACGTTTTTAGTCAGATTGACGTTACTCAAATCGTTCCACCAACAGCTCCGTTGTTGGGAGAAACAACATTTGAAACGAACGTTTTACAGACGCTGTTCCAAATTACTGAATTGCAACGCAGGCAAAATCAGTTACTCGAAGCGTTAGTAGAACGAACAACTATTATTGTCAATCAAAACGCTGCGCCTAACCAGCAAAAAGCGGCTGAACTTCAAAAATGGCAAACAGACAACCCGCTCCTCACAGATGATTGCCGGGACGCCATGGAAGCGTTAACTAAAATCCATACCAGCTATATCCAGGAACTGGCAAATGAGCTGACATCCCGTAAAGACGAAATCCTCGATAGTGAATTTTCCTTTAACGATTTCATCGATAAATTTGGTCCACGGATGATGCAACTGAACGGTCTGATTCAGTTCCTGTCATATCTTAGCGCGCAAATCAAAGGCGTTAAAAAGCCAATGAGCAATTAACAGCAGCTAAAAAGCGTTCTGTGAACATAAATTCACAGAACGCTTTTATTGATTCAATCTAAAGTATATTTACTGTCCGAATCATCTTCATGTCGGATTTCATCGACTTTCTCTTTTTTCCCCCAGCCGGCATACAGTTTGTCTGGAGCGTTAAGGACAAGCCCGGGGACGTCGCTAACGCATTTGTACGCATGAACAACCCCGGGGGGAACAATAACGCGAACGGGATTATCTGCCCCAGCTTCAAAGGTCATTTTCTCGCCAAACGTTTCTGAATCCTGACGAGAATCCCATAAATAGACCTTAAATGCTCCCGGTCCCATAAAGATAAAAATATCCGTCTGAGTTACATGTTCATGCGGTCCTCGAGCAATGCCTGGAAACGTTTGAGAAACATACATCATCGCAGGAAAAACGCCTTCCGGCAATTCATCCTGACGAAATGTTTCGGTAAGCCACCCGCGATGATCGCTATATTTTTTCAGAGGAGTAATTTCCACGCCTTGAATCATCGTTCAAATCCTTTCAGTAAACTAAATTTCAAACTTGCAATCGATAGCAAGCAAATTCCTAAGATAATCTCCATATTGATTATTTTGACGTTCAGCCAACTTCGCCAAATGCGATTTGTCTATAAAATCCTGACAATAAGCAATCTCTTCCAGACAAGCTATTTTCAATCCTTGACGGCTTTCGACCGTCTCGACATAATTTGACGCCTGTAATAACGATTCATGCGTTCCGGTGTCAAGCCAGGCAAACCCTCGACTTAACGTCTCGACATGCAATTCTTTTCGAGCCAAATACTCTCTGTTGACATCGGTAATTTCCAACTCGCCTCGGGGAGAAGGTTTGAGATTTTTAGCTATTTCCACTACGGAATTATCGTAAAAATACAATCCTGTTACCGCATAATTGGATTTTGGTTCTTTGGGTTTTTCTTCAATGCCAACAGCAACGCCATTATCATCAAAATTAACGACGCCATATCGGTGCGGGTCTTTAACCCAATAGGCAAATACAGTCGCTCCAGCAGGTTGTGAAGCCGCATGTCGAAGCATTTTACGAAAACCTTGACCGTAGAAAATATTGTCCCCCAAAATCAAGGCGACATGACTTGATCCAATAAACTCTTCGCCGATAATAAACGCCTGCGCCAATCCGTCTGGAGATGGCTGAACGGCATACTGAATCTTAATACCCCATTGAGAGCCGTCGCCTAACAACCGTTCAAATGCAGGCGTGTCAATCGGGGTAGAAATAACCAATATATCCCGAATCCCCGCCATCATTAAAACGGATAACGGGTAATATATCATTGGCTTGTCGTAAATTGGCAACAACTGCTTGCTTACCGCTAATGTAATTGGGTGCAAGCGCGTTCCTGCTCCGCCAGCCAAAATTATTCCTTTTTTGCAATAACTCTTCATAATGAAATTAAAACTTGTTTATGTTTTGAAACTATTCCTGCAACCTGCTATTTACATTGTACTTAAAATTGAGAAAAAATCAATCGGATAATCGAATAAGTATTATCCCGAATCCAATTATACTTTTTATTTCTGTACACAATTGTTTACAAAATAGTTAAATATTCAAAAACTCCCTTTTAATATCGCTTGAGGCGCCGCGGTTTGAGGAAATGCAGTCAGACATAAAATCCAATCAGAGCCGTCTAAAACAGCCTGATTAACATCTGATTCTGATTCGACTTTAACGCCAACTGAAATGGTCCCCGGCAAAAGTTCTCTCGCTTGTCGAACAGAAACAGCTCCAGGATATAGCACAACGCTGTCAACGCCGGAAAGGGCGGCAATGTCACAACGGTCAATAACGCATAAACGTTTTCCAGATTGTCTAAACAATGACGCTAATTCACTAAGGCAAGCGACGTAAAAATGATCTGATATTTTTTTGCCTCTTACACAAACCATATCAAAAGCAGACGTTAAATAACGCGCAATTTCTTTAACGATATCGTCTTTTTCCCCTCCGTGAATCGTATCGACGTCTATTTCGATTGCATTGAGTTGGTTGGGAAAACGAACTGTATTGTCAACATTTGTCTCAACAATCTTTTGAATTGTATATGAATCATAGCGCAACTGCTCCAAACCTCCGCTAATTGCCGGGCATACGACTTTAGAATATTCTTCCAACGAACGTAGAGCTTCCTGAATTCGAGTAAAATTTGCCGTTAATACCGAACGTTCATTTTCTCTATGCAATTCAGTATCAAGAGTAATTTGCGTTCCAACGTCCTGACGCGTCTCTCTTGCTCGGAGCCGTTGATCAAGCGGAATTTCGTTAATTAGCTTCGTAAACGAATGTCGAAAAGTTTTTAACTGTTGAGTTATAATTGCATCGTCAAGAGAAAAGCGAATATAATCCTCTACTACGCGTAAACCTTCTCTGGCTCGATTTGCGGAAGCGTCAATCAATCGTAGAATATCTGTTGTCATAGCGGGCGATTCTCTTTAAAGCGTCCTTGATGCCAAATAAGCTATTAACCATTACATTCAATAAAATACGTTTTGAAACAGGAAAGCCCTTGAACGACTAAACATTCAAGGGCTTCTCTGCAGAGCTGCCAGTTAAACAACTAACAGCTCAACGTTATGCTAAACTAAATCATTCTGGCTTTTCAGATGGGTCGCCAGCGTTCGCAGTGGTCATGAACATGTAAATCTGCGGGTCAGCTTCGGAGCTGATGTTCATAACGGAAGCGTCGCACAAACCATGAACGATAACGCCGTTGTGATAGGAGCTAACGCCCTTGCGAACCTGATCGCTGGCTTCGCTCGGAGCGCTGGTGATGGAACCATTCGCCTTTTCAGAAACAACATCAACGTAACCATTGGAACCAGAGTATTCAGTATCGTCATATTTCCAACTCAGATAGCTGATGCGATTATCCTTTTTAATGGTGGTTTCGTCATTGAATTTACCAATTTCGTAACCGGTAATGGCGGCATACTTGAAGTTCGTTCCTTCGCCTTTGTTGATGAAGCTGATTTGCTTGGAAGCGCCAGAACCGCTGGTCGGCAGAGCAACAACGGAAGCGTCCGCGCCGACAGCCCAACGACGGAATTCGTCAGTCGTTTCGCATGTGTAAATGGTGTTGGCGGTACCGTCTTTAATGCTTTCCAAAGTGGTTTTGGATCCAGGATACAACGCTCCGTCCGGTTTGGTGGCGGTTGTATCATAGTTGCAACCCTTGGAACCTTTTTCGACAGCCAGTTTAAGGGATTCCGCGTGAGTAGCGCCCATGGTTACGTAGTTGGTAATACCTTGCTTGTCTTCGTTGTCGCTGTCCATAAGACCAGTCGGCTGGTGGCTGGAACTTGGGCAAATAAAGCCCTTCATACGACGGCTAATGCCTTCGCGAACTTCTTCATCAGAAGAGGCGTCGTCAGGAGAACCCTGCTTGGCGTCAAACTGATCGTACAGAGCGGTTTCTTCCATGAACGGAAGAATGTCAACCATCCAGCTGTATCCGATCGGCTGAAGATCTTCTTCCATCTGTCCGCTGGCATCGCCAGAGGAAACCTTGTGGCAGGAGGGCGGGAGTTTTTTCTGAGTGTCGTGGTAGCTGTGGGAAGCTACACCAAGCTGACGCAGCTGGTTAGTACACTGCATACGTCGAGCCGCTTCACGGACGTTTTGAATAGCCGGAAGCATCAAGCCGATCAAAATCGCCAAAATAGCGATAACGACCAGCAATTCAACAAGGGTAAAACCCTTCGAGTTGAGGCGTGTCATGATACGTTCTCCAAAAATTGAATGAATAAATGAATATATAACGCGAATTCTATGAATACGCGCTGGATGTCTATTTTACAATTCTGCTATTATATTTAGAAATGCAAAAATGCGAAAAATTCCACCAAATATTCAAAAACATAAAAAAATCTTTTGATTAGTCTTATCTTTCTCCATTATACATGGATTTTTATAATTGTCAAAGCGTTTTTAGGTCTTTTTATCCAGTTTTCTAAAAAATTTTTTGACAATCCGGTAAAATAGGTAACTTAACAAATTTGTGTAACTTCAAAAAGGGTAAAAATCTCGCTCTTGACAATTGCCAAATTTATTCAAGCCAACGTCTTTGATATAAACACCATTCGACGCAAACTGCAATCAGCAAAATAACGCCCAGTATCGTCCACAGCGGGATAACGTCTTCGCCCGGTAACGAGAACGCGTCTGCCGTTATCGTTGGCATACGACCGTCTTCATCCAAAAATTCTTTGTATTCAATCGGATCAAATCGACCATCTGACCAGTATTCTACAATGTGATTTAACGCCGTGGCAAATCCTGGAACTGTTTCCAATTGCCGGCACGCAAAAACAAAATGCTGACCTTTTTTCTCGCCGTCGATTGCCCATGCCAAGGCGTTGTTTTGATTGTCTGTTGCCAAAACAACTGCCGGCGAGGTCGGTTCAATTGCATTTGGCGCACGAAACTGCTGACCGATAATATTACAATTTTCCCATAATTCTGGGGAAAAGTCCACATTAACCGTATCGACAACAGCGTCAACTGGCGTTTGAGATACAGTCCAAAGATTTGAATTCTTTTTCGGCGCTATACTTATTGTATACGCCTTGGGCGCCTCCGCCGGCGAGGCTTCGTCCAAAACAACAATAGCATTCTCAGGCAAATTGTCTGGAAGTTTCTTAACAGATTCTACCTGCTCAATTACAGGAATATTCTTCAACGCTTCTTCTATTGACGGATTGCCGCGACTGACAAGATAGGCATGAAACGATACTGACGACAGCGCCGGTAACGAAACAACGCGTTCTTTTCCAACAGATGGTTTCCAGCGAACTTCAAGTTTGTCGGATTGCTGGACTTCAGACTCGTCTATTTCTATAATAATAGAAACTGTTTCGTCAGGTTTGGCAGAAACATCTCGAGAGATTCCTGCAACCGTAATCGTTCCCGTCTGATTTTTAGACGAATAGTTTGCCAGCGTACATAGCGTTGCCAATTTTCCCTCTTTCAAGCAACGCGAACCGGCTGAAACAAGGGCAAAATTATCATACGACTTTCCAACGGGAAGCCAGTGAACGCCGGGCATTTGCGCGGTCTGTTCAAATTCTGGAAATCGACCATCGCTAATCAAAACGATATTTTGAGTGCGCGGGTCAAGCGCATCCTCTCCAGCCTTTTTTGCCACAAGAGCGCGGGCAACGTCAATTGCTTGATTCATCGCCTGAGCGTTTTGCGTCAGTTGCGGTTCTTTAAGGTACTCGTCAAGAGCTGCAAGGATTTTTTCTTTATCGGAAGTTGTTCTGCACAAAATCTTTGCAGGGCTTTGAGCGGCAATTAAAGCAATGCGATCGTGATACCCCAGATTTTCTACCATTTGGGCGATTTTTTCACGAACTTCAGAACCAACAGTTGACTGATTGTCGGCTGCCAGAGCGTCACGCATGCTTTCGGTGCTGTCGATAATAACAGCCAAACGCTGCGGAGGACGAAAACACGGTTCCGCCATAGCTATAACAAATGTCAATAAAATTGCCAGCTGAACCAATAATGATGCCAAACGTCGCCATGGATTCCACCAAAATCGGGGGTCAAGAAGCGAAATGGAATCTTTCCAAAGCGCTCCTGCTCCGGTTGTATGAATGTACCGTCGTTGGCGAAACGCATACAGAACCAGTATCGGAATCGCCAATAAAAGCCAAATAAACGCCCAAGGGTTAATAAAAGTTATCATGATATTCTTAATGCGGTTGATAATTAGTTTAGTATATTATAACAGAAATCAAAAAGATTGTCAAATAGGCAGAAGAAAAAAATATGAATACATTCAAATTTTGACTGTTTCATGAATTGTATAGCTTACAAGATATTATTGTCAGAATTATAACAAAAAACATTGAACTTTCAGAAAATAAGCCTCTGGTTGCTGTCAGCTTCCAGTTCCTTTTCGGGAAATTTCAAGTAGAAAAAGTATATTTGAAGTTCAGCAAACGTGGGCGCTCGCCATCGAGCAGATTCGCCCACGTTGTTTCTTACCCAACGGGTTTACACCCGTAGCTCGCTTTTACTTTGAACGTTTCCGGCAGTACAACAACCCCAAAGCGCCGAGAATCAACAGCGCCCAGGTCGACGGTTCCGGAACGGCGTTAGCGTCAATTGACAGTAAAACTTTATTGCCGTCTACGGACAGGTTCCAAACATACACATCTCCCGGATCCATAAGACTCGTCCAGAAATCGGGGTCAGCGTAATCGCCGGCAAAGTCGCCAGACGTTTGCGTGAAAAGCGTATACTTAGCGCCGGGAATAACGGCTCCCATTGCAAGATCAATCATTGCGCCGGGGTCAACGTCAAACGTCGTAGCGGTGATTGTATCGATACCAGCCGCGTCCTGTTCGATTAACAGCAGCGCGCCGCTGTCCAGAGTAAACGTTCCGTCCTGAATCAGATCGCCAACCGAGTTGCCTGGCGAAAAGACCGCATCTTCGCCAATTTCCAAAACGCCTTTGAAATAGCCCTTGAAATCCAGTTCGCCAGCGTTAACGACAAAGGATTCAACAGCAAAACCGTCTTGAGTATTGTTAAGAATCTTCAAAACGCCGTTGCCGTTTTTGTAAATCTTTCCTGAACCGGAAACGGAATTGTTAAACGTTGCGTCGTCATCGTGATTAAAGTTCAAAACCGCGTTTTGAGCAATCGCGACAGCGCCCGTTCCCAGCGTTCCAGATTCTTCAAGCGACAGAACGCCCTGAGAAATTGTCGCTCCTTTTGTAAAACCGTCGCTGGCAGATGTCAGAACCAACTCGCCTGCGCCGGATTTCGTTAACGCTGCATTAGAGCTTGCTTCAATTACAGAGGAAATCGTTAATTTCGCGTCAGCGGCTACGTCAATCAGACCAGCTTTATCATCGTCTACAAACGACGTACCATCAAGAGCGCGGAGACGGATGCCTGCCGCTGTAATCGCATTATTGGTTCCGCCTGTTACATGAATAGCGTTATCAAAATAAAAATTAAATTTACCGTCTGTACCGGCGCCTTCAGCGGCAATTATGCCGTTGTTCATATAAATCGGATTATTAACCGTAATATGTGTACCAGCAGCATCGTTTTTAAACGTTCCGCCATTCTGCAAAGTCAGGCTTCCAATCGCTCCGGTTGTATATCCCAGAATGTCGCCATGTCCAGCAAGAACAGACGTCGCTCCATCAACGGTAACGGCTCTACCCGCAGGCAGCGTACCATTCTTACCCGTAGCAGTCAGTTCCAGCGTTCCTGCATTAACAAACGTATCTGCTTTATATTCATTATTAGCTGAAAGAACCAGCGTTCCAGGTCCAAGCTTGGTAATAGAACAGCTATCGCCTCCCGTTACAATCTTACCGGTAATTTTCAATGTTGAATTGGCGGCGGTATTAATTTCCAACGTACCGTTAGTACGAAGATTAATTTTCGATGAAATCGTTGAAACAGTAGGATTTGCCGCCGTAGCGTCTTCAAGAGCGTAAGCAAAAATTTTGTTGCCTGTAGACGTATTGTCTTTATTCAAAATGTCAAGAGAGCCGCTGCCAGACGAAGAAATCGTTCCGCCGTACATATTTAACGTCGTATTTCTGAGGGACTCATTTTTATAAGCATTATCCAGCGTACCGTAAATGTTAAACACCTTCTCATCAGAGTTATAGCCAAGCGTGTCGTGAACTTTGCATATCAGCGTTGCTCCCGCGGCAATGGTAACCGTGCCTTGGAAGAATTTATTGCCGCCAGCGGCATCGTTAAGCTGAAGCGTTCCTGCGCTAACCGTCGTATCGCCGGTATAGGCCATTTTATTGGTTATTTCCAATTTACCGGAGCCGGTTTTGGTAAAGGAACCAGCGCCGGTAATAGTTCCTGAAAATACTGTATCAGCGCTGTTATTTACCGTGATCGCCTGACCGTTGTTGTCAAGAGTTGCAGATGCAACGCCAGACAGATTGTACAGCGTTCCGCCGGCAGTCGTAATCAGCTTTCCAGCGTTGATAGTTGTTGCGCCCGTGTAAGCGGGTTGTAACGACAGCGTCAGCGTACCCGTACCAGCTTTTGTCAGCCCGCCAGCGCCGTGGACGTCGGAGCCGAGAGTGAGTTCAACGCCCTCAGCAAGGTCGAGAGTTCCGCCGTTGGTCTGCAATTCGATTTTACGATTGATCGCCTCGCCAAAGGATTCGGTAATCTGAACCGTACCGCCATTGAAATGGAAATTGGTTGAATCGTAAGACGAATAGGTCAGCCCGCCCAAAGAGCCTCTCCCGTCTGCGGCATAACCAAAATGATTGACCTTCAGCGTTCCGCCGTCGTTAACATAAACATTGGCAACAGCGTATGCGCCAGAGTACAGTTTGCCTTCTGTCAGGTCAAGGACGCCGCCGTTAATTTGCGTATTGCCCGAATACGTGTTATTCGCGGTCAATTCCAAAGTTCCCTTGCCCGCTTTGACAAGTTCGCCGGAACCGCTGATAACCGTATTGATTGTTTGGGTTTCGTTCTCAGGTATTTCCAACGTTACTGTACCTGCAATGTTGTCAACATTAAAAGACGAATTCCCGGTAATTGTAACCTTGGAAGTTGCGCTGCCGTTGAGCGTATCCGCGACCAGAGTAGAATTCGCAAGCGTTATCGCGCTGTTATTATCAACATACTCCGCGTGAAGTTCAGAATTATTCAGGTTGAGTTCCTTCCCGTAGGCGTTGATTCTCGCAAACTGCGACCCGTCGTTGACGACGTTGTTCAACGTCAAGGTAATTTTATTATTGGCGTTGCCAATCTGGACCGTTCCATAGCCGGAAAACGACGTCGCAGTAACGTCAAAATCCGGGAAATCACTGTCATCTTTATAGTTTCTGGAAGAAAAGTCCAGTTGCGCATCGCCAGCAACATAGAACTCTGTAGAGCGTATGGCTTCGCCAATTTGAAGCATGCCTTCCAATACCATGGTTTTTCCGGAATAGGTATCGGCGCGGGTTGCCCGAGAAAGAGAAACTCTGCCAACGCCCGTTTTAATCACATTGACTTTGCCCGCGGGAATGACTGTCTCGCCGTCGTCATAACCCGGATTGTCAATAATCGTGGACGAGTCAATTCGCATATCCAGACCGCTTCCCAAACCGCAAATATACAAATCGTATTCGCCGTCGGCATTTTGATATCCAGAAGTAATCGTGCCTCCGCCCTGAACCCAATGGTTATTTGTCTGGAGCGTTATCATGCCAGAGGTTAACGTTAAAGACTGATTATTTTTGTAGTCTGCTTGAGTAATCAACGAATTGAGCGTGCGGACGGTATGATCATTCATTACCGCTGTAACAAGTAAATTCGCGCCTTCAGCAACGGTAGACGTTGTCTCAACTTTTTTAACAACGCCGTCTTTAATGCAGGCAAAAGACGTTGTAGGGTCGGCAAAATACGCGCCAGTAATAAAAGACTGGTCTGCTGGCGTTTCAGTAAAAGCTACGTTTGAACCAAATTTAACAACGCCCTGCTTGGCTATTTGAGTAAATGCCGGAAGCGTAACATTGGCGCCCGTTCCTGAAAGATCCAAAACTTTGCCGGTTTCTCCCAGTTGAGTGAGATTAACGTTGGAAAACGCGAGATTGGTTGCCGAGCCGATCAATTTAATATTTGGCAAGCTGGTTGCGCCGTTCAGATCAACTGTAAACGTATCAATCGCCGCTCCGGTATAAATAATTCTATAACCGAAGGCGTTCGAGTCAAAGCTCTGACCGGTTGCGCCCGTCAGGTCGTTATTCCAGCTAATCGAATCCGACGACAACGTCAGCGAAGTTTCGGTTGTCGTAGTCGACAGCGAATTTGCCGTATTGACAACCTGTACAGCGCCAAAGCTGCCGCGGCGTTTACTGGAACTACTGTCAATACCAACTCCAGAAATTGTAATGGCGGAATCGGAAGAAGAGACTTTCAAGTAGTGTTTACCCTCAGTCAATTCAGTCAGATCTCCCCGTACAAGCGTTCCCCAGTTGCCGGTTCCCGGCACCGTTTGAGTACCGTTGCCTTGGTAATTGACAGAGTTAATCGTCGCATATCGATAACCATTACTATCTGTTGTAGCATAGTAGTAAATATCGTACGTAAAATACGGCGCCGTCATATTGAATTTTTGATTGCCGCTGCTGTCGTCCAGATAGCCATAGAACAGAATCGCATTGTTGTCCGTTGACGGGCGAGTTCCGCCATAGCGGTATGTATTATTGCAGCTCCACGTTGCTTTAAGCCCCGTGTCAGCGCCGGTATTGCTAATCAAATTACTGGTAAAAAACTCAGGATCATCAATCTGGTTATTAATTGTACCAGCTTTATTATATTGGTTTGGGTCTCCCGCCGCTGTGTATTGATTAAGTCCAATACCTGCAGTAGAGATCGCGTTGTTCCAGTACTGCCAGTTAACTGGAACCGCGCCCAGGTCGCCGCCCGTCGGCGCGCCAAACTGCGGACCGAAGTTGATGGAAATGGAATCAGGAGCGTCTGCGTAGACACTACCGATGCATGCTAAAGCGCAAACAAGCGCCGCGCTTAATACGTTAGCGAATGTTAATGCGCTAAGAGTGTGTGAGATAAACTGTTTTGAATTTGTCATTATTTACTCCGTAATTGTAAGTTTAGAAACGCGACTGAATCTAAATAATTACATATTTCCAATATATATCGATAGTATATATTATATCACAAGCTCCCGAATTGTCAAGCAATCAATAGATTTTTAAAAAACAATATATTTCCAGAGAAATTGTTAAAATGTTTATTATTTTAAAAGTTTTTAAAAAATGCTTGAAAATTTTAAAACTCAATGTATAATACAATATGATTTACAAAGTAAAATTATATTAAATGTAAAAATATATTAGATGAGGACAATCATGTCAAACGGAAGCTCAAACATGAACCGTCATTTGAATTTGTTTTCGCTGCTGGGAATCTGCGGCGTCATTGCCGTTTTTGCTTTATTTACGGGTGCCTGTTCCACATCGCTGGCGGATACCGTATGGACGGCGGGGTCAACTACAGTAGACGATTTGCTCAACGAGAGCAATTGGAGTAACGGCGCGCCGACGTCGTTGGACAATCCGGGCGTAATTAACGAAGGGACGATCGGCGTTTCCAACACAAATTACAGACCCGGCGCGGCAGGGCAGGACGTCGTTCTTACGTTCGGCGGAACGTCTCAAACGTCAATCGACGGTCCGTTTATCCCGTTGGGAAATCTCAACAGCGGTTTGGCGTCGTTTGAGTTCATGGTAACAGATTCTGCTTCTGTAACCTCGTCAGGCAACTTCTGGGGCGGCACGAACGCCAACTCGACTTTCTCGCCCACTCACGGCAATTACTTCCCGTTGACTCAGTATTATATGGGAAACAGTTCTTTCTCGGCGGCTGAATGGTGGGCAGGTATGGGCGCTCGAACGTACGTTCAAATTGGGGACGACGCAACGGTCGAGTCCAGAAGCGGCAATTCCGGCTTTGGCTGCGTCGGAACGTCATACGGTTCTGTTATGGATATGACCGATAACGGGGCGCTGACGATTCAAAACTGGGAGCTGAGAGACAGTACAATGAACATGTACAATTCCTCCTCGGCAACGTCGACAGGGAACTGGAAAATGTATGCTGGTACGTCCAGAATGTTCCTGAATGACAATTCCAAACTGACCGTCTCCGGCGAAACCAATATTTACAACGGCTCCGTTGTTCTTAACCCGCGAGACGAGTCCGAAGTTTCCATGAAAACCGTCGTTGTTTACGACAACGCTGGAATCGTTTTAACGGGAGATTCCAAGCTGACCAATACGCAGCTTCGGATTAACAATCCCGCTCAGGTCAGCGTTACAGAAAATGCTACCTTAACGACAGACGGCACAACGTATATCGGTTACGACGCGGCTGGGGCAGTGTTTAATCAGACCGGCGGAACGGTCAACGCCAACGGCACAACGTATTTCTCCTGGCATGCGGATTCGACAGTCAATCTTTCCGGCGGGCAGTTTCTCGTCAACGGAACGATTTACGGTTCAGACCAAAACGAACGAGTTGGAAACGTCAACATGTCCGGCGACGCCTACCTTAAAGCGACGACAATGGCGTGGGGTCAGCACGGCATTAATAATATTAATATGACGGACAATTCTGTCATGGAAGCCAATACGTTCCATCTGGCGTACCATTGCGACGCGCCCGACACGTCCGAGACGCATTTGGTTATGTCCGGGAATTCCAAAGTAATTGCTAACGGCGGAGTAATCCCGTTTTACGGCGTGAACTCGACAGACGCTCACGCCTACGCAACGGTTGTCATGAAAGACAATTCCGTATTTACCGTTGGCGGCAACTTCTGGGGCGGAAAGAACAACGAAACCAACGTTACTTTGCCGCTGGACGGCAAGCAATACCCGCTGGAAATGACGTTCAGCGACAACAGCTCGTTCTCCGCGACAAACGAATTTTGGGTTGCCATGTCGGCAAAAGCCAACGTTCTTATTGAAAACAACGCTCGCGTTTCTGCTGGAACCGGTACGTCTGGCTTGGGTTGGAGCGCTGGCGCTGAAGGATCGCTGCTGACTATGACCGGCGGAACGCTTGCGATTAACAACTGGAACATTCACGGCAGTACAACAAACGTTGGCGGTTCCGCCTTATTCAAAGCCAACGGAAACCTTGTTATGGATAAAACCGACTCATATCTGACGCTTTCAGACGACGCGGTTATCAAGGTTTCGGGAACGTCTTATATCGGCAATAATTCCGACTTCCCAGCCAATTTCACGCAGACTGGCGGCTTGGTTCTGGCAAACGGCACGACGTATTTCTCCTATCATGAAGATGCAAACGTCAATATTTCCGGCGGTAAGTATATTGCCAACTCTGCCCAGCTTTATGTAACAGATCAAAATAACCGAACGGCGAATATTACGATGTCCGGCGACGGCTATCTTCAGGCGAAAGACCTGCGTCTGAGCCAGCACGGCAAGACAAATCTGACCATGTCCGGCAATTCCATGATTCGAGCAAACAACTTCAACGCTGGTTTTAACTATTCCGCAGACGACAACGTTCAGACCGTTATTACGCTTGGCGATTCCGCCAATATTACAACGGGAAATATCTATTTCTTCGGCGGCAACTGGGAACAGGGGCATTCCGGCGCGGCTTACGGCTCTGTTACTCTTAACGACAACGCCAAAGTTACCTCTTACGCAGACGCGATTGTCGGAAGAGGAACCGCTACCGGGATTGTGGAAGGCAAAGACAACTCGGCGGAAGTAACGCTTAACGGAAAGAGCGAGTTCTCAACCGGAACGTATCAAGCGCCGGCTGGCACGAAGTCGCAGACAAACGTCAACGACTCCGCAACGTTCACCGCGACGACAATCGACATCGGACCGGAATCAACGTTCAATCTCAACGGCGGCTCCGTCAACCTTCGCCCGTACGGTTTTGTCAAGGCGACGGAAGGGACGTTCAACGCCAACGGCGGAGCGATTAACCTCAGCGCGTCCGATTCCGTAACGTATTCCAACGGGGATCAGATGATTTCCGGACTGTACAGCTCTCAAGACGCCGCCAACGCCGCCAACGCTTTGACGACTGCGCCGTCCGGCTGGCAGACTGCGGTTTTGAACGTCAACGGTCAGTACGCCGTCGTTGCCGGTTACGGAGCCGCGCCGACCGGGGTTAAATACTGGGATTCCGGATCCTGGGCTGGCGCTACAGGAAACAACACCGGCTTTATTCTTGGCGGCGACAACGCGATTAGCTCCTACGACAATCAGATGGTTGTCCTGGGCGGAACGAACGCGTTTACCAATACGATTCCCGCCGGTACGACGCTTGTTTTCAGCGGCGGAACTTCAACTCAGGACGGCACGATCGCCGGTACGGTTTTGCTTAACGGCGGTACTATGACCGTTTCTAATGGAAACAAAAACGTTACAGGTTATCTGGAACTCAACGGCGGCACATTCTCCGCTCCGAGCAGTTTCTGGAACGACAACCGAATCGTTATCAACAGCGGTTCGTTTACCGTTGGCGGCAGCTACTTGCCGATGAGATATTCCAGCTCAATCGAAATGAATGGCGGTATATTTACAGTTCCTCGACTGATGATTTGCGACAGTCAGGGCGATTATACGTGTTCGTTTGTACAGAACGACGGCATTTCAATCGTAAACGGCGTCATTGACGTCGCTCAAAAGCCGACTACGCACGGTTCGTTAATTATCAACGGCGGTATGCTGACCAGCTCTGGCGCGATTAACATTGCTCTTCCCGCCGATTCCACCGGTTTGATGGAAGTAACCGGCGGAACCGTTAACGCCAGCCGTATAATTGTTGGACGAGCTGGCGCTGGCGACGCCGCGATTTTGAGAGTTTCCGGCGGTACGGTTATGGTTACTCAAGACCTGTGCGGTTCAGGCGGAACGGCTTCCGGCAAGACGTTTGTTTCCGGGACAGGGCAGATGATTTTCGATTCGACTTATGCCGACTTGCCGATAATTCGCGAGCAGGCGTATTTGGGAATTGAAGGTTCCGGAGCGGACGGGAACGGCGCACTGCGATTTATCCAAAGCGCCGATTCTTCTTCGCCGATTACTCTTACCGGCAACGCGACGATTGGAATTCAGGGCGGTCAGACGCTGACGATGAAAGCCCCGTTTAACAGCGAATCCGACAGTTACGTTTTGACGTTCAAAGGCGGTTTGGTCAATTTGGCTTCAACGGAAGTTGGAACGCTGCAAAACATCGCCCTCAACGGCTCGTATTTGACGGTTAACGATTTGAATTACACCGGCAACGTCTACGGCGATGCCAATTCCAGAGTCTTTTATAATACCGAGACCGGCGCGATGGGTGAATTTGGCGGAAAGACAATTCAGGCAGGCTCCGTTTTCTTTAACGGCGTTTCTTCGTTGTTCACTCAAAAAGGAACGACGCTTTCCGCCGCGGACAGAATTGTCGTCGACAACAACGCTTTAATTTACTCTCTGGCGGACAACGCTGCGATTTCCGCGAAGTCTCTGGAAGTTAAAAGCGGCGGTTTTATTGTTGAAGGAAATAACGCGGCAGTTTCTCTTGAAACGCTTACCGCTGACGGCGGAACGGCGTTCTTCGCTTCGCAAGGCGGAACGCTGGACGTTTCTTCCAGAATGAACGTCAACAGCGGAGATGTTGTTATTTCAGGTTCGACGGTCGCTCAAACGCCAGACGTTACTCTTGGCTCTAACGGGCAAGAGGCTGGTCTTTACGTTTACGAAAACGCTTCACTGACGATTAACAACGCGTTCGTTCCTTCCAGCTTTACCAGCGGCGCAGGCGTTTCTAAATTTGTTGTAACAGACAACGCCAAAGTAACCGTCAACGGCAACTTCTGGGGCGGCACAAACGTTAATTCGTCTGTCGTTCCGCTAAGCGATAACGACTTCGTTCTTTATCAGGAATACAGCGGCAATAGCCAGTTCACGTCCAACGAATGGTGGACTGGCATGTCTGTCAAGACGCATATCAACATTTCTGACAACGCTTCTGTTACGTCCACGTCCGGCAGTTCCGGTTTGGGCTGGGGCGCCAGCGCGTACGGTTCCGTTTTGAATATGACCGGTGGAACGCTGTCGGTTGTCAATATGAACAACCGCGGCTCGACGATGAATTTCCGCGGCGATTCTCAGGCAACAGCTTCCGGAACGTGGTATACCAACTCTGGAGAGAACTATACAAACGTCAGCGAGAACGCAACGGTTAAAGTCGGCGGACAGTTCCGTCTGGGCGACAGTGAAGGAATGTCAACTCTCAACCAGTCCGGCGGTTTGTTTACTGTCGGCGGGGATGCGTTCTTCTCCTTCCATGGCGATTCAAACGTCAACATTTCCGGCGGGTCGTTCTACGCTAACGGCGGATATCTGTATATTACAGACCAGAGAAACCGAGTTTCCAATATCAAGCTCTCCGGCGACAGCTACTTGAAAGCCAACAATTTCCGTACCAGCCAGCACGGATACACGTATTTGGATATTACCGACAGCGCTGTTCTGGACGTCAACGAATTCAACCTCGCATACAACTGCGACAACGGCGATAACGTTCAGGTGTACGTTACGATGTCGGGCGATTCGACTCTTCGCGCTGCGAACTTCTATTCCTTCAAGGGGAATAACGACAACAACCATTCCGGCGCAGGGTACGCTTCGTTCAGCATGACGGACAACGCCAAGGCGTATTTTACCGGCAACGCGTGGGGCGGATCCAACGACGCTGACAACGTTCCGGGTCTGGTTTCCGGCAAGGATTACAATCTGGAAATGAACTTCGGCGGCGACAGCTACTTCAGCGCCAGCGAGTTCTGGATGGCTATGGCGGGCAAGGTTCACATTACCATTGCAGACAACGCCAACGTTGTCGCCCGCAGCGGTTCTTCCGGTTTGGGCTGGTGCGAAAAAACGGACGGCTCTTTGCTGGAAATTACCGGCGGAAACCTGTCGGTCAGCGCAGACGCCTTCTTTATTGGACACTCCAGTACAAATGCTGACACCGGCCGCGCCAACGTTATTCAGACGGGTGGAAACGCGACGTATTCCAACATTGCAATTCGTCACGCGGATTCCGGCTACGATTTCTCCGGCGCGGATTCCGTTCTGACTGCTGGAAACGTTACAGCCGTTGCCGGCTCGTATATCAACATTGCCGACGGTACGGTAAATCTGGGCGCGATGACCAACGCTGGATCTGCAACGCTTAACAGCGGAACGATCAATCTTCAGCCTTACGGTACGATTATTTCGACCGACGGAACGTTTACCGTCAACGGCGGCGCGATTAACGCTCATGCTTCCGAGACGCTTTCTTACGCCAACGGCGATCAAATGCTTGTCGGTCTGTTTGCAGACGAATCAACGGCAAACAGCGTTTACAATATTACCAACGTTCCCTCCGGCTGGGTGAAGTCGGTTGTCCCGATGGACGGTCATTACGCGGTTGTCGCCAGCTACGGAACAGCGCCGGAAGGCGTTAAGATCTGGGTTGCAGACGCCAGCGGTTCCATGGGCGACGCCGGCAACTGGCAGGGCGACGCCAACAACTCTACCGGCTTCGTTGTCAGCGGAACCAATACGATGGACAACATTACCGGCAAGACTGTCGTTGCCGGCGGAACGAACGCGTTCAACGGCGACGTTCCCAACTCCGCTACGATTGCCGTCAGCGGCGGAACGACCAACTATGCCGGTTCCAACGTTCACGGCAATTTGATTATCGACGGTGGAACTTTCAACTGGACGGCGTCTGAACCGCGAGTCAATCAGGACGGCTATCTTGAAATTAACGGCGGTACGGTAACGAAAACCGTCAACGGCTGGTTCCGAACGGAAAACAAGTTCGTCATGAACGGCGGCTACTTCAAGGTTCCGGAAGGCTATGCGATGCTCTATAACAGCGAAACGACAATCAACGGTGGCGAAATCGTCATGAACCGTTTGATCATTGCCGACACGACAGGAAACTATACTTCCAAGTATACCCACAACGGCGGTTCGACGGTTATCAACGGTCAGGTTGAAGTCGGTCAGAAGAACGGCACGACAGGTTACTTTGACGTCAATGGCGGTTCCGTTACAACGACGGGCGACTTCTTCGTCGGTCGCGAAGGGAACTCAAAGGGCTACTTCAACGTAACAGACGGTACGTTCAGCAACTCGGCAACGCTTGCTGTCGGTCGAGACAATTCCTCAACCGGCGAAATGAACGTTTCCGGCGGCGACGTTTACGCCAACCGCATTATTGTCGGTCGCGCCGGCGTTCCTGACAGCGGTCTGTTGAACGTTACCGGCGGTACGGTCTGGATTGCCTACGATATTTGCGGTACAGGCGGAGCGGCTTCCGGCAAGACGTACGTTTCGGGAGAAGGTCAGATTATTTTCGATTCGTCCTATACCGATATGGCGATTATTCGCGAACAGTCTTACTTCGGAATTGAAGGTTCCGGCTCGAACGGAGCAGGGGCTCTGCAGTTCCTCCGCAATACCGATTTCTCTACGCCGATTACTTTGACTGACGACGCGACGATTGGCATTCAGGAAGGCGCAACGCTGACGGCTAAATCCGCCTTGAACGCGGAATCGGACGACAGCGTTTTGACCGTCAAAGGCGGAACGCTGAAAATGACTCAGACTGAAACCGGTTCCTTGAAGAACATCGCTCTGGACGGGTCGCAGCTGCAAATGGCGCCTGACGCCGATGCTGCGTACTTCGGTTTAAGCTCGGTTAATATGTCCAACGGCTCATCTGTTACGTTCCCGGCTGGCAAGACGATTAACATCGGAACGCCTAACGATACCGAAGCCTTTACGACGTCCGTCATGGGCGAGGGAACGTTCACGATTGACGCTAATCTCTATCTGGACGCTTACACGACCGACAGAGCGACCGGCATGGACAAACTGGACTTCAGCGGCTTTAACGGCGATATACTGTTTGCCGAACCGCTCAATCTGACAGTTCATCTGGACGCCGCTTCCGACTTCCTCGGACAGGTGGTAACGCTCGATTGGCTTGTCGGCGTTCCTGAAGAAATGTACAATATCGACAATATCAACCTGAACCTGGTCAACGACGAAGGAATTTCGTTCCTCTACTGGCTCAACGCTGACGGCTCGATTACCTTCGGCGACCATAACGCCATTCCAGAACCGTCCACGTGGGCGCTGCTGGTTCTCGGCGCGCTGGGAATGCTGTACTGGAGGAAAAGAAAGTAGGTTCATCCGACAAGTTGGCGCCTGTGAGCTAAAAAGCAGGCGTGTTGCCCGCTCAAAAGTTTTTTTAACACGAAACACACGAAAAGAACGAAACAAACGAAAGGATTATTTTATAATCTTAAACTTTTCGTGATTTTCGCATTATTTTGTGTATTTCGTGTTAAAATCCACTGCGGAGTTACTGATAATTGAATTGTCAATTAACCAATTTCGGGGGGCGGTTAATACCCGCCGTTTCGCGGACAATGTCCGCGCCCCAGAAACGCACCCCGGCTCGCCAAAGCCGTGTTCAGACTGATCTTCTCAACAGCCAAGCGCCAACTTACCGGAAGTATCAGAAATATTGCTAATTGCTAATTCAGATTGATAAACCTAATTTTCTTTTGCTTCTCGGACGCTAAACAAGCCCCAAACAGGCGGATTTGGCATGAACGACCGCAGCGTTTCGACAGGCAAGCTTGTGAGCCTATCGACGGCAAATGTACCAGCCTGACTTTGAAATTCAGTACAGGAAGAATTATAAAATAGAATGTTGCTGTTAAGATTCTGATTGTAATAATTGAGCATTGGTCGTGTAAACGCCCAGCTCAGTTTAGCGTTTCTGACGATTTCCGGCGTATAATTGATGTTAATGCCGAAATCCCCTAAAATGACAACGTCGTCTTCTCCGCTAATATGATCTTGAAGCATGGAAAACGTCTGTGATAAAACCGACAGTTCTGCCTGAGGTCGCGAAGGATTAATCCAAACGTTCATGGCAATAAATGTAAAAGCCGGATATTTATCGGTACTGCGAGCCGTAAACAGAGCGGCAATGGGCGCACAGCTCATCCGCGTTCCACTTTCCAGAACCAATAAAGTATTTTTATCCGCATCTACCGCCCGACGGTTAAAAATAAAGGCAACAAACGGCGCCTGATAGTTTTTGTCCTGTTTAAACGATGGTGGATATACCGCTAAATAGCTATACGTTCCACCATCAGCATTGAGCGCTCGCGCCCATTGATCGACTACTTGCAAATCGGAATCGTAGAAGCCCTGCACAGCTAACAGATCAAATTCTCGCGCCATTCTAACAAGCGTCTCTTGAATTGTCGGGTCTGAGAACTTCATTAAGTTCATACGATTCAGACAAACTGTCCCGATTCGAATTTGCTGTCTGTTTACTGGGGCTGGAGGCGCAAATGAAACAGGAATTGCAGCTGAGGGCGCCCCAGATCTCGATGACGCCAACTGAGACGGCGCCGGAGAGTGAACTTGCGTGGTTGGAACTGGCGTTGACGGCACGGTAGACGAATATGCGTTTGCTGGGGCAGGGGAGGAGTCAATCGGACCAACGTCAAACGTTGAAGCGTCTAACGACGGCGCAGCGCCGATGGACGAGTCGTCTGGCATCGTTGGTAATATAATCGCACCGGGCGTCTCCGTATTGCTATAACCGGCTGTTTGGTTCTGAGAAATAGAAGATGGCGCTATAGCGTCTGTCGTTGTATTGACAGAGCCGTCAATGGGTTTGGCAACTCGTCGATGCAATTCCACCGGATTAACATGAAATGTAACCGGACCGACAGTAATCTCCTTCTCTTCGCCAGACGGTTGAAGGTCAAAATAACGAAAAAACAGCACTAGACCGATAAATAACGCTACAAGACCTATCGGGCGATTTTTAATTGGCAATAAGAGAAGGTATAATAAAATTTTTATCATATTTTTGATTTTAAATGAACCTTTTCCGGATTCAGATGGTATACTATGATTAGTCAATCTATAGTATACCATCAATTTTTAATATTGCGTGGTTTTTTTATTCTCAACATAAATTTCGGCTATATATTTTATGCCAAAATTTCGGATAATAACAATGAAGCAAATTATAACAATTATACTGATTTTGACGTTCGTTGTTTCAGATGTTTTTGCTGAAACAATCGTGTTAAAAAACGGCGGACGCATTGAGGGGACGATACTAAATCCTGCCAGCGTCGATACGCCAGAAACATACCGAATTAGCGCTCGCACCGGCATCGAACTGGAAATTTCCTCCGACCAAGTGGATTACATCGTTCATCCCGGCGGAGCTTATGAGCAGTACGACAAAAAAGTCAAGCTCATGGCTGATTCTGTTGATGGGCATATCGCCATGGCAAACTGGTGCAAAGCAAATAAATTATCGTCGTTGGCAAATCGACATTATCGCCGCGCGATTGAACTTGACCCTGACAACAAAGAAGCGCGTAAAGAACTGGGGTACATCTGGCGCGATGGCGGTTGGATTACGCCTGACGAAGCGTATGCCGCTCAAGGAATGGTAAAATACAATGGGAAATGGATGTACCCTCAAGAGAAAGAGTTGCGCGAAAATCGCAAATCCAATCAGCAATCACAAAACGTATGGAAAAAGAAAGTTATACAATGGCAATCGGAATTGTTTGGGAAAAAGCATAAACAGGCGGTTGAGAGTTTAACGAGTATCAAAGACCCAGACGCAGCCATGGCGTTGGGAATGGTCTTGGGAAATGACAGAAGGGCGGAAGCGCGACTGATGTATATTAAAGTTCTGGGAAGTTTAGGAACTCCAGAGGCGATGAAGATATTGGGACAATGCGCTATGAACGACCCCTTGGAAGAGGTGCGTCTGTCATGTCTGGATCAGCTCAAGCAACACCAGGCTCAAGCCGCTATTGACTATTTTAGTTTAGAATTAAAAAGTAAAAATAACCAACGCGTCAACCGTGCCGGAGAACTCATTGGCGAAATTGGAGACATCAATGCCGTTCCTGTCCTTATCAACGCTCTGACAACAAAGCACAAATACACGATCGGCGGCGGGCCGGGCATGTCCGCTTCACAAGGAACAGATGGCGTTTCCGGAATGACAATGGGAAGCAGCGCCAGAACCATTCTTAAAACGCAAGCCAACCCCTCGGTATTGGCAGCTCTGGAAAAAATTACACACCAAAATTTCGGATACGACAAAACCGCTTGGACACAATGGTATTCGCGCAATAAGCAGGGCGGAACAGAATCGAACCTGCGGCGAAAATAGCGTTTTTCACAATGGCGTCTGAGGTAGAAGATTTTTTACTTCCAAAACTCAGGCTGAGTTTTCGTATAAATCCTACCACTAAAATTTTGTGAATTTCCCCCATACCGTAATATTGTTCCCTCATTGATTTAGGATTCTTGTATTCGTTTGGCAATACACTGGGCAGCGTAATCCAGATTATCCCTTGAATGAGCGCTCGAAATCGTCAGCCTAAGCCGGGCGGAACCGCGTTTTACAGTTGGATATCGAATCGCGGAAACGTATATTCCATCGTTTAACAAGTTTGAAGCAAGACGCATCGCCTTTTCTTCGTCTCCGACAAGAACAGGAATAATCGCCGACTCCGTTTGCGCTGTAACGCCGTTTTCCTTTAACCGGTTCAGAAAATAACGTACATTTCGGCGTAACGTTACAACTCGTTCCGGTTCAGATTGAAGAATCTCCAGAGCTTTGAGCGCCGCAGCGGCAATGGACATTGGCATGGCGGTTGAAAAAATAAAACTGCGAGCTTTGTTTCTTAGATAATCGACTATTCTGTTTTCTCCGCAGACAAACCCGCCTTCAGCGCCTAACGCTTTGCTCAGCGTGCCAACAAGAATATCAGGAAGACGCTTACAGCCGAAATACTCGCAAACGCCGATCCCTTTGTCCCCAATAACGCCTGTAGAATGCGCCTCGTCTACCATGGAAAACAGGTCGTACTTCTGAGCAATTGACAGGAATTCCGGCAAATTAAGCAGGTCGCCGTCCATGCTAAAAACTGCGTCTGAAACTACCAACCCTTTTCGGAAAACCGCGTTTTGAATTTTGCACTCCAGGTCAGCCATGTCGTTATGACGATAGACAATTGTTTTCGCCTTGCTGGCTCGACACCCGTCGATAATGCTGGCATGATTAAGCTCGTCGCTAAAAATAGCGTCTCCTTCGCCGCATATTGCTGGAATGACGCCGGAATTGGCGGCAAAACCGGTATTAAACAATAACGACGCCTTTGTTCCTTTGAATTGAGCCAAAGCCTGCTCAAGTTTATTGTGAACCGTATAACAGCCGGTGGTTAATCGCGATCCGCCTGACCCAACGCCGAACTGTGCAATCGCCTCTATCGCGGCGGATTTAACGCGAGGGTCGTTTGCCAGGTTGAGATAATTATTCGAGGCAAACATGAGCGTATCGCGTCCTTGAAGCTGAATCGACGCGTCTGGCGCAGACGAGAATTCCGTACAGGTTCGATACAGATTGCGGTCTTTCAATTCCTGCAATTGAGAATCGATCCAGTCCAACCGGCTGCGAGCGGAAAATGTTACACTGTCTTCAGCTGGAGACGTCGGCGCTCCGTCAACCAAAACAGGCTGCGTTTCCAAATAAGCAATTGTTTTATCGACGTCTTCCTTTGCACCGCGATAAAGAAAGATGCGTCCGCCGTGCGGGGAATTCAAGCGCTTAACCTGAGTCAGACGGACGTACCCGGTTTGTTCAGAGGCGACGTATCCTGTTACATAATTCGGGGCGTCTGAAATGCACAGCTCTGCAACGACGCCAGGCGCATGAACAACTTTGGTCGCTAAAACAAGAGCCTCTGCAAAATGATTCTTTTGGGAATTCGGCGTCTGAAAGGCGGAACGAGAGGAATCCATCAGCGTAGCGCGAATTCCGCGCTGGGAATCCGATTCCAGACGTTCGAGCGTATCCGCATGAAGAAGAACCGCTCCGCGCATATTGCAGACCGAGTTCAGAATTTGAACGATTTCCTCTCCCCGGGAAATTCCAATGGAGTGAAGAATTCGAACCATGGCGTTACAGCCGTCTTCCGGCGTTGAAACTGAAACCGTCGTTACCCGCAGCGCCGGAAAATGAAGTATCGTTTCAGCGGAAAGGCGTTCCGCTTTAATATTGACAAAATCCGGCTGACCGTTGGCGTGAGTGAAAGCGCGGTCAAGCAAAGCGCTGGAATAAGTTGTTACATAGCTTTGAGGAATTATATTTTCTGCCCCGGAAATATGCTTTCCAGAACAGGACGCGCGCATTTTTATGCTGAACAGATTGTTTTTTGGATTTGTCATACGTTCATTTGTTTTGAAATGTTAACTCATACGTCCGCCAGAACGCCCATGGCGGCGACGATGCGCTGGACGTCGTCCGTCGAGGCGATAAACGGCGGCATGGTATAGACGAACTTCCCGTACGGACGAAGCCAGACGCCGGTTTCCCGAACGGTTTTCATGACAAAGTCAGGGCAGGGGAGTTGTTTCACTTCCAGAACGCCGACGGCGCCCAGGACGCGGACGTCGCAGACGTTTGGCAGAGTCCGAAACGGTTCCAGACCAGCCTTCAGTTCACTCTCAATTCGTTTGACGTTCCCGCGCCAGTCGTAACAGTCCAGCAGTTCGACCGCCGCTTTTGCCGCAGCGCAGGCAAGAGGATTTGCCATGAACGTCGGTCCGTGCATAAACGCAGGGATCGCGTCGGCAACCGTCGAACTGGCAACCGCCGCGGCAAGCGTTATCGTTCCGGCGGTGAGCGCTTTTCCGATGCACATGATATCCGGTTTCGCGCCCGCATAGTTCTGCGCCCAGAGTTCGCCCGTCCTGCCGAACCCGGTGGCGATTTCGTCGAAAATCAGCAGGATTCCGCGTTTGTTACATTCTTCCCGAAGTCGGCGCAGATATTCCGGATGATAGAAGAACATCGCGTTTGCGCCCTGAAATATCGGTTCGACAATCACCGCCGCCAGTTCAGAACCTCGCTCGTCCAGCAGAGCGTTCATCGCGTCGAAATCGCTTTCCACCCACGGCTGACCGAACCGGCATTGCGGCTGCGGCGCGAAATACTGACGCGGCAGAAGCCCCTGAAACATCGCGTGCATGCCGTCGGGATCGGAAACGGACATCGCGCCAATCGTGTCGCCGTGATACCCGCCTTTGAGAGCCGCGATCCTGTTTCGTTCCGGACGTCCAACTGCTCGCTGATACTGAATCGCCATTTTCAGCGCGCATTCCACCGCCACAGACCCGGAATCCGCATAGAATATTTTGTCCAGCCCCGGCGGGAGAACTTTCAATAACGTTTGCGTCAGCGCTTCCGCCGGTTCGTGCGACAGCCCGGCAAACATGACGTGCGGCAATTTTAACGCCTGCTGACGAATTGCGTCGACAACCGTTTTCGGCGCGTGTCCGTGCGAGGCGCACCACCAGCTTGAAACCCCGTCCAGAGCCTCGACGCCGTCGTCCAGAACGATTGTCATGCCGGAACTGCGGCTAACGTTAAACGTCGACGGGGGATTCTTTGTCGACGCGTACGGTTTCCAGATGTGTAACCTGGTATTAAAATCTGTCATATTGATTGCGGTTTATTGTTTTACGAATTCAGAAAGCAAAGCGGAAAAGTCGACCGACGCCAAACCGTCCGGAAGCTGACTTAAATCGACTTTCGGAACGACGGACAGGGCAGGGCGCAGACCCTTTTTCTGCATGTATTGAGTAATATACTCAGCGGAATCGCGGTCGATTGCCGGGTCGGCGTCTGGACAGTAATTGTACGCGACGCCCAAAACGTCCATTCCGCGAGCCAGCGCCGATTCCAGCGACAAAACCGTATGGTTGACGCTGCCCAGCTTTCCGGACGAAACGAGAATCAGCCGCCAGCCCTGCGCCGCTGCAAAATCGACTGCCAGCAGATCCGGCGTCAGCGGAACTGCCAAGCCGCCAGCCGCCTCGACCAGAACGACGTCGTATCGGCTCTGCAATTCTGTTACACATTCAGCGATTCGGTCAACGTCAACCGTCTTCCCGTCCAGCCGGGACGCCAGCAGCGGCGAGGCGGGAAACGAGAAAATCTGCGGAGCGGTCAGCCCCAAGGCGTCTTCCGGAAACGTCTTGCCCATCATGGCGCGATGCAGTTCCAGATCTTCCGAAAAGCCGACGTTTCCCGTCTGAACCATCTTGACCGTTATAACGTTGACGCCCCGAGCCAGCAAATACCGCGCCATCAGCCCGCAGACAACCGTCTTGCCGACGCCGGTGTCGATCCCGCCGACAAGTATTGCTCCGTTACTTACTTTCATTTGATTATTCTTGAAATTTTAACACGAAAAACACGAAATAAGCGAAAATTACGAAAAAGTTTTAGATATTAAAAAATCATTCGTGTTGTTTCGTTCTTTTCGTGTATTTCGTGTTTAAAAATTAAAAAACTAGAAGTCTCGAAGGCGGTCGATAAACGCGTCATCGTCGGAAACCTCGCGACCGCGGGTTGTCAAATAGCCGCCGGTTATAACGGAGTCCAGCCCGGAAAGCATCAGCAGACCCTGGAAATCTTTCATCGTCGTTTCGCGCCCGGCGCAAAATTTAACCGACTTTGTCGGGTTGACAAGCCGGAACAGGGCGGCTGTTTTGGCGACGTCCGCCGGACGCATAATCGGCAGATTTTCCAGCGGCGTGCCTTTTATCGGCAGCAGAACGTTGAGGTTAATCCCGTCGACGTCCAGCTCCTTGAGGGCAAACGCCATATCGACGCGGTCTTCCCACGTCTCGCCCAGCCCGATAATGCCGCCGGTGCAGTTGGTGATTCCGTACTTTTGCATCAAGCGAATCGTCTCGATTTTCTCCTCAATGGTATGCGTCGTTGCAATGAGTTCCGAGTAGCGCGCCGGGTTGGTCTGAATGTTCATGTTGTAACGCCAAACGCCATGTTTCGCCAGCAGCGCGACGCACTCTTCCGACAGGATCCCCAGCGACGCGCAGACTTTCATGCCCGGCAGGGACTCGAGAATCAAATCGACGGCGTCGAGAATCGTTTGGAACTCGTCGTCCGGCGCCGTCCAGCCTCGCCCGCTGGTAACGTATCCGAACGTGCGAACGCCCTGATCGTAAACCTTCTTCGCCGCTTCCAGAGCCGTTTCCGGAGAAACCAGCGGGTACGTTTCGATCTGAGTTAAATGACGTCCGCTTTGAGCGCAGAACTTGCAGTCCTGACTGCACCGACCGGATCGGGCGTTGATTATGGAACACGCTGTAAACGCCGGCGCAAATTTTTTCCGAACCTTGTTCGCCAGGGAAATCAGGTCGAGTAAATCGTCTGCGCCGACCGACCAGGTCAGCTCAACGGCTTCATCTCGCGACAACTCTTTGCCGTCCAGGACTTTATACGCATTTTCAATAGATGGATTTATCTTCATTTTCATCGTTTTCCTTTCGATTTCAAATTATAGGGC
>JAZQDP010000543.1:0-6848 GCA_045546875.1 Thermoguttaceae bacterium
TTGCAAGACATAAAATTTCGTCTCAAGATTGATTTTTCAGCGCTAAAATAACTTTGACAAACTCAATTTTCGAGATTTTGCGGGGAAAATATGTTCTTACCCCCCTGCTTTTAGCTCATTTCTCAGCCAAAAATCATTTCGTACTGAAAAATCAATGATATTCACACTTATAATGTCATACTTTTCTCTAAAAATATCTGAAAAAAGCCGTTTTAGGAAATGGAAACTAACTATGCAATCATTACCGCTGAAATGCAAACGAGACTATAAAAAAACGGGGTACGTTTTTGCAACGGAGGCGAAGTAATGAAAGACAGTAACGAAGAGAATATTTAGTCGAGCCACGGGTGTAAACCCGTGGGGGTGAGCGTAGCGAACAAAACGTCGTGAATCGTGGATACCAAAACGACGCAGCGGAAAACCTTCTCTGGATGTAGCCCGTCCTCGGGCTACAACTTGACGGCTTGCCGTCAAGACCGTAAATTTCTGTATCAAGCTGCGCTTGACGGTTTGAGCGATTCTAATATAGAGAAAAGCGAGAGTTCCGCTTACGCTTCCCTCTCGCACTCCGAAATGTCACATTGTAATTTCTATTGCGGCAGGGGACTGCAGCGTGCCGGGCTTATCTAAGGGTTTCTCTGACTACCAGCAAGGACTACGAGGGCGTAGTCCATCCGAGCGCGTTCTTGGCTGCGAAATACTGCAATTCCCACTTCGCGGCGTTCGTTCGCCTATCGGCGTCGGCGAGGCGCCTCACTATTTCCCTTTCTCTCGGAGTTTTCTGCCGACAGCCAGAATTTTATCGATGGTTTGATCGGTCAATTCGTGCCCTGGCTGGTTTGGCATGCCTTCCCAAATAACGCAGCCGTATTGCGGTTCGATAATAATGGCGTGCGGAATTCCAAAAACGCCCAAAGCCTTGTAGGTTCTCTTTTGCAGGTCGATGCCAACGGGGAACTTCAGGTCTTTTCCTTTGACGTCGCCGATGAGTTCGTCAATCTCTTTTTTTCCGGTTTCGCAGATGGCAATAACCTGCAATTCGTCGCCATACTTTTCCTGCCAATGGTTGAGCATCGGGAGCGTTCTTCTGCACGGCGGGCACCAGGTAGCCCAAACTTCCAGAAGAATGTACTTCTTTTCGTATCCGGGTTTTGGCGGCTGATTGTACCACGATTCAACTTCGATTTTCGGGGCTTCACACCAGAGAAAAGATTCCGCCCAAAGTCGTTTTGGACGTTCTGCCGCCCGCTGTTCCCACGGCGACAATTCCGGCGTGATGGGCTTTTTGGTCGGGTCGGTTACGACCGGTTCGTCACTGTTTGCAGCGGCGTCCTGCGCCATTACATAATTCGTTCCTGACAATAGAACGAAAAGGGTCAATGCGGTTAAAATTCGTTTCATAGGAGTTGGGGAATAAATAAAGGGATTATGGAAGGGAAATTCAAAACGGTCAATGACGTCTATTTTTTATAGAACTGCAGCACGTTTGCCAAATGAATCCAGCGCAGCGTTAAAAAGCCGGCGTTGGTGCGAAGTTCTATTGTGTTCAGACGCAGAATCGCATCGACCAGTCCGGCGCGAACCTTAAACATCTCAATATTGGCATTGTAAATGTAAGCAACGCTAATTGAGAATATCCCGCTTTTGACAAACGTTCTTTGATTTGTAATCACGTAATAGGCGTGAATCCATTTTAAATAGTAAACAACGGATACCACAATCAGAACGACAGTAGCATAAAATAAATACCCCAATCCTTCGGCAGAATTGCTATTGGAAATCATTAAACTGCCAGGAATTAACCCCAGTAAAACGTAGATGAGAATGGCAATTCCCTCTTTAAGGGCCAAAACGTTGAACGAGGGCTGAAAAATGAATACAATCTGTTCGTCGGCGCCGAGCAGGGTTTGAATCAATTTTGGAATCGGGGGCGGCGTTTGGCTTTTATCGCTTTTTTTATTGCTATTGTTGCTGAAAGACGAAAAAAGATTCAGCTTTTCGCCCGATACCGGGGGGGGAGGGGAGGGCATTTCGCCTATCGGCTGAGACGAATTGGGGTAATCTCCAGGCAGGGGCGGCGCTTGACCTGTTATCGGAGCCTCGCCGGGAAGGGGCGGTGCGACGGAACTGACTTCTCCAAAGGAGCTGGAAGGCGTTGACGACGGGGGAACGCTAATATCGCCAGACTGCGGAGCTGGCGGGGTAAATTGAGGCAATGGAATGTCTTGATCGGACTCGGAATTCGACGCAATGTCTGGTGGGGTAATGTCGTCTGACGACAGCTCGGAACTATCGTGGGCAGAGTTGATAAAAAGACCTTTTACAGACGACGCCTTGCGCCAATCGCCTGTTTCCCCAACGCGAATTTGAACGTCGGGCGTCAACTGCGACCGCTGCGCCATCTTCTTCAGCTGACCCGATGTGAAAGGTCCGTGAACTGAATCGTTATACCGTATATACCATTGACGTGAAGCCATAAATTAAGGTTGGACGCACTAAGTCCAAGTCTAAATAAACCGGATAAAATAATAGTCTGCCTTCTTCTGAAGGAAAGAGCCATTTTGTAACTTTTATTAAATTATAAACCGGATTATTGTTTTTGTCAACCGTCAAGAGAAAGAAAAAATGATTTGGCTGATAATAAAACGCCAATTCTTGTCCGTTGTGAGTTGTGAATTGCGAGCTGAGACCATTTTTAATTCCGCATTCCGAATTCCGAATTATTTTTCCCCCCCTCCTTTATCGCATTGATTCTGACGGTATAATTATACATACACAGTAATAGCAAAACATTTTACCGTATTTTTATTCCAAATAGAATATAGCGGAACCCTTTACCCAGCAACGCCCATGAACGAAGACAAACGATCAGCCGCGCTTAATGCGGTTAAACAGGCTCAACAATCAGGTAAAATTACAGAGTCTTCAGAACGCAACATCAGCCTTTGGCTGACTCAACCGCAATACGAACCGTACGCTCAAACGCTTATCGAGTACATCGATAAAGAAGCGTGGAAAGAGCTTGACGACGCGTTCTGGACGGTGATTCCCTTTGGCACCGGCGGACGTCGCGGTAAGATGTTTCCCGTTGGCTGCAACGTAATCAACGACCGCACGATTGGCGAAAGCGCTCAAGGGACGGCAACTTACGTTAAAAACGTTGTTGGGACAACTCATCAGCCCAGCTGCGCGATTGCGTACGACACCCGGCATCGTTCCCGGGAATTTGCGGAACTGTGCTCCTCGATTATGGCGGCAAACGGGTTTAAGGTCTGGTTTTTAGACGGCTATCGGTCAACGCCGGAAATGTCGTTTATGGTTCGATACAAAGGCTGCGACTGCGGCATCATGGTAACAGCGAGCCACAATCCGCCGTCGGACAACGCGGTAAAAGTTTACTGGTCAACCGGAGGTCAGCTTTTGCCGCCGCACGACAAAGGCGTTATCGACTGCGTCATGTCAACGGAGCAGATTTTGACAGCCGATTTCCAGCAGGAACTTCAAAAGGGAACCATCGAATACTGCCAGGAAGAAGTCGATAAGGCGTTTATTGACGCTGTTGTAAAACAGTCGCGTCCGGGACCGAGAGATCTTAAAATTCTCTATTCCCCCTTGCATGGAGTTGGGGCGACGTGCGTTTTGCCAGCGTTGGCGGCGGCAGGGTTTGAAAACGTCGAACTGTACGGCCCGACGTCCAATCCTGACCCGGACTTTACAAACGTTCCGAACCATGTTTCCAATCCGGAAAATGCGGCTGTGTTTGACGACATGATCGAATACGCCAAACAAAACGATTTCGATTTAATCGTCGCGACCGACCCGGACAGCGACCGCATGGGTTGCGCCGCGCCGTTGAAAATCAACGATAAATCGGGAGACTGGTCTGTCCTGACCGGAAACCAGATTGCCTCCCTGCTGGCTCAGTATCAGTTAGAATACGCGTGTCAATACGGGGAAACTGCGATGGTGGCGTCAGCGGGGTATTATATCGTCAAAACGCTGGTTACGACGGATTTGATTCGTAAAATTACGGAATCTTATGGAGCCGCTCTGGTTGGCGATTTGCTCGTTGGGTTTAAGTACATTGGCGGCGCGATGGACGAACACGGTACGGACGGCTTTTTGCTCGGCGCGGAAGAATCCTATGGGTATCTTATCGGAGATCACGCTCGAGATAAAGATGCGGCTGTGGCGTCAATGGTTTTTGCTCAGCTGGCGGCGCAAGCGAAATCCGAAGGACTTTCCGTTCACGAAAAATTGGCGGCTGTTTTCCAGCGTTACGGCGTCCATCAGGAGAGAACCATTTCCGTCATGGCGCCCGGCGCCCAAGGAATGGAAAAGATCAAACGGCTCATGGTGGAATTTAGATCCCAGCCGCCGGCTGCTATCGCGGGTATGAAAATCGCCAACGTAAAAGATTATCTCAACCTGACGGAAACCCAATATGCCGTTGACGACAGCGGGAACGCCGTCGCGCAAGCTGCGCAGCCGCCTGTTGGACCGAAGGGCGACCTGGTTATTATCGAGCTGGACAATCCCGGGAACTACGTTGCCGTCCGACCGTCCGGAACCGAGCCGAAGATTAAATTCTATATGTTTACCGCTTTGGCGCCGGAAGATTCGCAAGACGTTGCCGCTGGCGTTGCGACGCTGCAAAATCGTCTTGATAATATGGAATCGGATTTGCGCGCGATTATTTAACGACATGGCGAGCTGGGGCGCGTAAGACCCCGGTAAATGGAAGACGGTAATGCAGCGACCATCGGGAACGGAATTACGCATTCGCCGATAGACGAACGTTTTTTGTACCCCGCACGCGCATACAGTTCAGCTTGGAAACCTCTCTGGGGGGCGGGATATTATCCGCCAAATAATATCGCGGACAACGTCCTCACCTCGGAAACGTTCCCGGCTTGCCTAAGCGTAACTTCGCTCACGTTGTTCGCTCCGTTACCGCCTTCCAATCCTCTTACCTACTGCCTCTTGCCTACTGCTTACTCCCTACTCCCTATTCCCTACTTCCTACTCCCCTAATTTTGACAGATAAATATCTGTATTTATCTGTCAAAATTAATGCATAGACCATCTTTTTGGGAAAAATTTTAAAAAAATTTCGGTCAAATTCGTTGACGATGTCAAAATATAGGTTATAATGTATTCTAGGTAAAATTATAAAATTAGAGTTTTATAAAAAGACTTGCTATATTTTGGGAGACGATATTATGTTTAAAACAAACGCGGCGGTTTTATCCGTTTTGGCGGCTTTGCTCGTCAGCGCGGCAACGGTTCAAGCTGATGACTTGGACTATTACTGGACTGGCGCTGCCAGCAACACCTATTGGGCAACAGGAAACTGGAACGTGGATTCTCCAATCGGTCCTGTTGCAACATCTGGATTGGACGATACATCCAATTCTATTACTGCTTATATCATCGACAGCAAAGGCGGAACAATCAATTTGGACTTCTCCCGTCTTGGCAACGCGGTTAAGACCGTAAACATCGGCGGAACTGATACTCCCGCTTCGATCTCTCGAACCGGCGGAACGCTCGTGATTGAGGCGAACAAAACCCTCAACGTTATGTCGAATGGAACGTTCGGCATTACTCAGGCTTTAACGATTGACGCCAACGGAGCGCTGACCGTCAACGGCGGTACGGTTTCTGACACCGGCGCCGGGCTGTTTATCAACGGCGATTTGAATGTTGCCAGCGGAACGTTCACGTTCAACAACGGCAGCAATCAGATTCAAACCAACGGCGCAATTAACGTTACCGGCGGAACGTTCAACGTTTCATCCGCCAATTCGATCCGAATCGGAAACGCCGCTAACGCGTCGCTTAATGTTACAAACGGCGAAGTTATCATAGACGCTCCTGCATATATTGGCGTTTCTGCCAATACCGGAACTATCAATCAGTCCGGCGGAAGCGTAACGTTCAACTGGCCTTTGGATTTTGGCTGGGGCAACGGAGCCGTTGGAGAATACAATCTTACCGGCGGAACGCTCACAACCACGTCCGACGCTGGTTTGTGGACGGGCAACACCTCTGGAATCAGCACGTTTACCGTCGATGGCGGAACCGCGAATTTCAACAAGTCTGGCGAATCCTTTACCGTTGGCATCGGCGGAACCAACCAACTGGCAAACGTCTTTACGCTCAGTTCCGGAACGGTCAACGCGGCGGAGACTTTTGCCGTTAAATACGGCGGCGTTCTCAACGTTGCCGGCGGCGAACTCAACGCTCAAACCGTTGCCGTTGACGCGACAAGCTCTTTCAATATGACAAACGGAACGGCTTCTGTCAACGCTATCGACATGAACGGCGGAACGTTCATTCAGGAAGGCGGAATCCTCAACGGAACCGCGTCAATTGCCGGCTCTTATACGCTCAATTCCGGCGCAACGTTCGTTCCCAACGGAACGTTTGCCGTAAGCGGTACAGCAACTCTCAATGGAACAGTTGACCTGACCAATTACACCAACTACGTTGGAACCTACGGCGAAACCCTCAATCTGGTTACAGCGACGTCCGTTGCTGGTACGCCGAGCATTGCCAACGCTCCGGCTGACTGGACTGTTACCCCAACCGCGACGGGCTTGACTGCCACGTATGAAGGCGGCGAAGGAAAAGCTTACTGGACTGGCGCAACCAACAACACGTATTACACCGGTTCCAACTGGACAATCAACGGCGTTCAGGTTACCGACACCTATATCGGCGGAAACCCCGCTCAGTACAATAAAGACTGCTACATTCTCACTACCAACGGTTCTGTCAATGTTGACTGGAGCGACTTGGGCGTTGCTTCGTTAACCGTCGGCAACGGCATTGGCGGCGATACT
>JAZQDP010000544.1:0-2155 GCA_045546875.1 Thermoguttaceae bacterium
TTCTAGCTCCTAGCCGCTAGCTTGGTTATGCTTGTTTCTTGCGATAATGCACGAACCAGATTTATCAAGCTAATAGCTAGTAGCTAGTGGCTAGTAGCTTTCCTTATCGCTAGAGGCTTAACATCGGAAAAACTCAAGTCGTTTCAGTATAATATAATTGTAATCAAGAATAGAAAAATGTCAAGCTGGTCGAACACTTCTATTATGTCAAACGTACTATTTAATATAACGTACATTTATTTAGAAGACAATTTGTTAAAACAGTTCCCCAAGATTGCGTAAAAACAAGGGAATAGCTCAGAATATGTACATAAAAAAGCGTCGCGCTAAAATCCATTTCAGCCGACGCAAATGATGTGCTCGCTTTCCCGGGGAGGAATAAAGCGTCCTGCTTATACGAGCAATTTCCGGAATGATCTATTAGATTAATCAACAAAACGTTTAATCAATCTGACAGCGTTTCAAAATACACGCTTTGTTTTCCGATGTCAACCAGTCTTATCAATTGCTTCCATGCAATCAATAAAATTGATGTAAATAAGATAGCTGAAAAAGCGATTTGAGTCAATATGGATTTTCCTTCGATTTCCGGTTTTTTGCGGTTTACGCCCAGCGATCAGCCCTCATTTTAGCGTTTGTTTTCAGGGATAAAAAACGCCTTTTAAACGCCTGACCTCAATATAGCGCAATTGGCGCTCAGCTATACACTACATATTGTTGTTACTTCAATAGCTCCAAATTGGAACGTTGTATAAGGAACTGTGAAAAAAGTTCCCGAAATTTTTAATAATTTTTTATATAGATAAATAATTATTTATATTTTTGCTTAATTTGAATTCTCTATTTTATTTATTTTAATTATTTTATCCGGCAGTCGGGTGATGTAACGCCCGTTTTTTATTCAGGTTTGATAATGTAACGGACGGAATATTCTGACAAATAGCGCTGCGCCATTTCGTTGATGTCGTCCAGGGCAACGCTTTTGAGAACCTCAATTTCATCGTCGACGGTAAGATATTTCTTTTCGTAGATCCAGTCGTTGGCAACCGTATGCATTCTCGAAATAACGTCTTCGTCACGCATAATCATTGCCGATTGAATGCACCGAAGGGTGAGTTCAAATTCCTCTTTTGTGAATCCGTTTTTGAGAATATTTTTATAGACGTTTGAAATTGCCTCCAGACATTCGATTTCATTTTCCGGATTGCAGGAAAAGGAGGCGTTAAAGGCTCCGACTTCCGTATAGATTACGTAGCTGTATAAGGCGGAATTGGTTATTCCGACGTCTGACAGATCCCAATAAAACCGGCTTCCAACGTCGTCGCCAATCAGAGCCGCCATCAGCAGAGCGGTGTAATAATCCTTGCCAACAGGATTCGGACCCGGAATCCAGTCGATAATATACTCTTCCGCCGCGGTGGGAATGATAATCTCTTTCAGGAGCTTGCCTGGATCAAACGGTTGTAACGTTCTTGTTATGTTCTGCGGTTTCCATGCGCTGAAGTATTTTTCAGCCAGCCGAACAGCGAGTTCGAAGTCAACTTTCCCCGTAACGCACAAGACGATGTTGTTTGGAGCGTATTGGCGATTGAAATAATCCCGAATAACGTCGGTCGTCATCGCGTTGAGGGATTCCAGCGTTCCGATAACCGGGGCGCCGAGTGGATGCCCGTTAAAAAAGGAGTGTCGGGCTAATTCGTCGATCTCGTATGGCGGTTCGTCCTGGTACATTTTCAGTTCTTCCAGAATGACCTGCCGTTCAGAATCAAAGTCGGATTGCCGAATTGCCGGTCGCAGAATGTCAGACCACAATTCCAGAATCGGTTCGAGAAATTCCGGCAAAAACGACGAATAAAAAATGGTTGATTCGACGCCGGTGCAAGCGTTATAGGACGCTCCCATTTTGTCGAATTCTTTATTGACGTCGTCTGAAGAACGCTTTTCCGACCCCTTAAAAACCAGATGTTCCAGAAAATGACTTGCCCCGGATTCGACTGGCGACTCGTCTCGGCTGCCGGTTTTAACAAAAAAGCCGGCGCTTATGCTGTACGCTTGCGGCAGCGTTTCTACCAAAAGCGTCAGACCATTCGACAGGACGGTAGAATGAAATTGCGACATTGGTTCAGGGAGTAGGGAATAGGGAGTAGGGAATAGG
>JAZQDP010000545.1:0-7676 GCA_045546875.1 Thermoguttaceae bacterium
AAAATATAGAAAATGGCTCTTGATTGTAAATTTGTTTTTTGCTATAAGCAGTTAGGTAATAGTTGTTTTAGCGTTATAACGCTCATATTAAATTGAACGTAAATACAATCAAGACATGCGATTTTATAGCGTATTTGTTGCAGCGCTTCTTCTGACAACAGTAAGTTGTCAGACAGTGAAACCAACGCGAACCGCCTCATTGGCTAAACCTGATTCAGTACGTTATTTGGGGTCGTCAGACGAACTTCCAGGCGATGGAACGGCAGGTTCTATCAGCCGCGATTATCATGGCGGAAACCCTGTTGACAGTTCTGGTCGAGTCCTTAAAGACACGCGTTCAACCGGTGTAAGCTTCATTAGAGAAAGTATGTATAATATTTTCGTTAGACCGATTCGCCGCCTTGGTCAAAATGAGGATGAACATTGTACTCGCAACTGGATTGGTCTTAAGGTAAGCGATATTGTCGACGGCGTCCCCGCTCCGGCAGAACGAGTGCGGCAAATTCGTCTTTTAGGCGAGGCGGCAGGTTCCGTTGACGCCCAGAGAGCTGAAAATTATATTGCTGCGCTAACGACAATTATTCGCTCTGATTCAGATGCAATTTGTCGTGCCGAGGCAACGAAATCCGTTGGAAAATACAAGCTCGATTCTGCGGCATACGCACTTGGTTTGGCATTGAATGACAAAGATAAATATGTTCGCATTGCGGCTTGTGAGGCGTGGAAAGGGTTTTATAATCCTAAACAAGGAGCGAATGGACTTAATTCCCTGTTGTTGTCAGAAAACGATAAAGACGTCTCGATTGCTGCCATACATGCATTGGCGGTGTGTGGTGAAGCCTCTTCCAACGTTGCGTTAAATCGAATGTTGGAAACTGCTGACCCTGCCTTGCAGGTTTCAGCTATGAACTCGCTTGGAGCGATTCACCATAGCCCTTGTCGAGATGTGTCGCAATGGCGTCAATTTTGCCGTGGCGAGATTTCCGTTCCAGGGGAACAACGAAATAAAACCTCTATTGCCGATTCCTTGAAAATTTGGAAGTAATAGCGCCGTTTTTGTCATTGTTGCGTCAATGTAAGTAAGACATATAGTACACACATTATTGATAATTGTTTTTGTTTTTAACCCGCTTTTAATAATACGTTTACTACCTTATGCAATCACTCCGACTTACCGATCAGTTCAAAAATTTTGTCAAACAAGCAATTCGTTTTACTTACGAATCGGAGGCAGTTGCTATATTGTTACTCTTGGATGGAAATGCTGACTGGAAACGATTGAAAAATCTGTTTGAAACGTCAAATCGACAATATCGAGAAGAACGTTCCATGTTGCAACAGTTGCCAGACGCTAACGAGTCTGATAGTGATGATTCTGTTTCTTATCCGTTGCCGCACATGATTGTTGCAGCCAACACCAAAGAGGAGCTTGAAGGTTCTCTCGAAGAAGGTTTTGATTGCATTGAACTCGATATGAGCGGTTATGCGACTAATGATCGTCTTAATCAAGCTCTTTTGGACGCTGTTTTAAAAGAGCATGTTCCTATGAAGTCGTCTGTTGTAACCCTGTATAGCGCCTTTGATTCAGAGGAAATAGATACGATTTCTCTAATGCATTTAGACGAGCACCTGGATAAATTAACGCTTAGAGATCTCCGCGATTTTGAGTCAACTGTTCCTCTTAAAATTCTCCGAACGGTAATAGAATTGGCAATCGAAATCGGACATGACGGTTGTGAAGGTCGATCTATTGGAACCTTGTTTGTGATTGGAGATTCCAAAAAAGTTTTAGAACAAAGTTCTCCGGCTGGTTTTGACCCTGTTCGTGGATACGGTCGAGAAGAGCGCAATATAATGGATTCTAAAGTTCGTGAAGGAATTAAAGAAATTGCTCAACTTGACGGCGCGTTTATTATCTCTTCAAAAGGCATTGTTGAGGCGGCATGCAGAACGCTTATGTCGACGGCAAAAAACATTACTCTGTCTAAAGGAATGGGCGCCAGACATTCTGCCGCTGCGGCAATAAGTAAATCCTGTAAAGCGGTTTCTGTTTCCGTAAGTCAATCCGGCGGGACGGTTCGAGTCTTTCAAAATGGTGAAGTTGTATTGAGAATTGACCAGGCTAAGGATCGAGTTGCTATCCGTCGTGAAAATCCGGAAAACAAGGATGCTAAAAATTAGCAGTTGCTTTCTGGAGCAAGAATCGTGGTTTTTCCGGAACGTCCGTACCTGTTAGCAGTGAGTAGAAAAAGTAGTTTTCTTTCTATTCGTTAATAATAGGTGCGCTGTTACTGGATGAGCTAAGGTTATCTTGATGTGGAATTTCTGATAAACTCTTAAATAGAAATTGTTTTATTAGAAGTTCCCCAAGTAGTCCTTAAATCTCTTTCTGTTTTTTCTTCTTAGGGGGTTGTATTATTCTTTTAAATAGGGTAAAATCCATAATTGTGATGGTTATGATTTAGCGCTAATGCGCTTTGTTAAGTTCTATTTTCCTGATAGTTAAGGAGACAATTTATGAAACGATTTATCTTCGCGTTGACGTTGATTGCGGCAACGCTGTCCGCATGGACGCTTCGCGCTCAGGACGCTCCCGCTCCGGAACCGACTGCTATTGACGTGTTGTTTGTCGGCGATTCCATTACCGACTTCTGGGACAATGGCGGATTAAAGGTATTCAAGGAATACTACGACGGACCGCGCCGCGTTATTAATATCGGCGTTTCCGGCGACGTCTGGGAACAGACCATGGGACGCCTTGATCAGGAACGCGTTGCCAACATCAAACCGACGTTGATTCAGCTGATGATTGGAACCAACAACCTCGACCGCGGCGGCGACACGCAAAATCCCGCCTATACCGCAGACGGAATTGGCAAAGTCATCGAAAAACTCAAGACGAAATGGCCTGAAGCGAAGATTCTCCTTCTGGGCGTCTTCCCCCGCGGGTTTGAAAAAGGCAACCATTATCAGACCCGAATCGACGAAATTAACAAGCTCATCCAGAAATACGCCGACAACAAGACCGTATTCTATATGGATATCGGCGGCGCCTTTTTGACCCAGGAAGGAAAGCTTGACCCGGCTCTGTTCCCGGATCAGCTTCATCCCAACGAAGCGGGCTATTACAAGTGGGCGAAAGCCGTTGAACCGTTCTTCAAGGAAGTTCTCGGCGGACCGACCGTCAAACCGGTTCCCCGCATGCCGGAACGTCACGCTCAGAAGCTGGAAGAAATCAAGAAAGCCGACGGCAAAATTGACCTCGTTTATCTGGGCGACTCCATTACTCACAACTGGGAACGACAGGGCAAAGAAGCCTGGGCGAAATACTACGGAAATCGCCGCGCGATTAACCTCGGATTTGGCGGCGACCGAACGGAAAACGTTCTCTGGCGTCTGGAAAACGGCGAAGCGGACGGCTATACGCCCAAAGGCGTTATTCTCATGATTGGCACGAACAACACCCGCGCCTGCACGCCAAGTCAGATCGTTGAAGGCATTCGCGCCTGTATCGAAAAAATCGGCGAGAAATGGCCCAATGCGAAGGTTCTCCTTTTAGCCATCTTCCCGCGCGGAGCGGACGACAACGACGTTTTACGTCAGAAGATTAACAAGATCAACGAAATTCTGCCGAAACTGTGCGACGGTAATCGCGTTACATTCCAGAGCATTAACGACCTGTTCCTTTCAGAAGGCGGAGTTCTGACTCGGGAAGTCATGCCTGACCTGCTTCATCCAGCTGCGCCGGAATACTTCAAGTGGGCGGAAGCGGTTGAACCGTTTGTCAACAAAGTTCTCGGCGGCGTTGCCGTCAACCCGGTTCCCCGCGACGGCTGGTGGCCGGCTCGTCACGCTCAGAAACTGGAAGAAATCAAGAAAGCCGAAGGCAAAATTGACCTCGTTTTCCTCGGCGACTCCATTACGCACAACTGGGAAAACCAGGGTAAAGGCGTTTGGGCGGAACGTTACGCCGACAAAAACGTCATTAACCTCGGATTCAGCGGCGACCGCACGGAACACGTTCTGTGGCGTCTGGACAACGGCGAAGCGGACGGCTATACGCCCAAAGGCGTTATTCTCATGATCGGCACAAACAACATCGGACATCGATCAACCACGCCTGCCGAGACGATTGAAGGCATTCGCGCCATTCTCAAAAAGCTGGGCGAAAAATGGCCGGAAACGAAAGTTCTTCTTCTGGCGGTCTTCCCGCGCGGAGCGGATGAAAACGACGGGTTCCGCAAACAGGTCAACGAGATCAACGCTGGTCTGCCCGCGTTGTGCGACGGCAAACGCGTTACGTTCCTCAACTTCAACGACAAGTTCCTCACCCCGGACAAGGTTTTGACCAAGGAAGTCATGCCAGACCTTCTTCACCCGGCTCCGGCTCAGTACAACGTCTGGGCGGATTCCGTCGAACCGTTTGTCAAAGAAGTCTTGGGCGAATAAGCCTGACATGTGACGGGGATAGCGGCGGCTTGCCGCCGCCTTGTCCAAAGCGCTGCTGAAATCCTTCGGCGCAGCCCGTAACCATTCCGGGTCGCGGACGAAGTCCGCAAAAGATTTAAGCCGTAAAGTTCGCAAAGAAATGAAAGACGGTAACGAAGAAAAATTTTAGACTAGCTATGATGTAAACCCGTGGACGCAGGATTTAACCCATGGATTTATTAGAGAGTCATGTTTAATCGGATATGCCTGCTAACGGCGCGCTTATTCCCTTGTCAAGATTAAAGAAAGGACTGTTATGATTGCAAAAGCAAGCTGGAAACTTGTCGTTGCTGCGTTATTGTGGACGCTGGGCGTCTCGTTGGGCGTTAGCGAAGAAGCTGATAAATCATTGTCAAATTCGAAATCGGATTTGGAACGGGTTTTGGGGTTATGTCCTTCTGACACTCTTAGCGTAACATTTTCGCAATCGCCAGTTCTAACTTCATATTACAGTCCAATTGATCTAGTTGAGACATACGGAAAAATCGTTTGGACGCCCGAAAGCAAACAAGCGGCGCCTGTTGCCCCTATAAGAAAGCAAGAGAAACGTCAGTTTTTGGGTCCAATGGGCGCTCCAATGAATATTCCGGATCTGTGGGTTCCCAACAATGATAACGTAACCATTGTCGACGATCCCTATTCCGGAAAACTTCGGTATGTTCTTGAAACGTCTGAGCCGAGATCCGTTCCAGAGATTAAACGCTCGACGCTGTGGAGCTATTCCTCCGATGAAAAGCTGAAATCCGTAATGCGTTATGACGGTTGTCCGATAACGGAACCAAAATCCGACTATTCAGGTTTGATAACGTACTCTCTGACTGCTCCTGTCGTGTTGGATCTTCCTGTCCGATACGGTCATCGTTATCTTACTGCGGAGCAGTTGAATTTTGTTCTTCAAATTAAAACCGAATCTGGCGAAAGCGGCTTGTTTTTCGTTTTCTCAAAAGACCTTGCCAAGAGTTTTGTCGAGGATAACGCGAACTGGAAAAAAGAAATCAGCAAAAGGATTCCTAATGTGGATCAGTACTATCGAAGCAAGTTTATAATTATAGATTCCCGTACTGTTTTCGCAACGTCTTCGCCTCAGTTGGCGTCCCGATTTTCTACAAGAACGGAAACTGCAGCGATCAAGGCGTTTTCCATTCCGCCTTCTTTTAAAAAATGGTTTACTGACGACGTATCGCTGTGGACGTATCGAGTTAAAGCGCCGGAATGTCTCTGGCTGCTGCGTCCAAAGGATAATAAGTCGCCCGAAAGAGAATTGGTTTTAGTTACAAATTCTGACGTTAAAACCGACGACGATTTTTCCGTTCCCGAATGGCGTGAAACGTTTCGCTTAGCCCAAAAACATTTAGGGTGGGATTTTACTCAAGCGATTAACAATAAAGAACAACGCGTATACAAGGTCTTGCTTCCAGAATATCAGCACACATTGCTTGTTCCGGGCGAAAATCCGGAAGCGCTGGGCAGAGCAATGGCGATTCAATCCATTTTTCTGTGCGCGCCGTTTCCAATGTAGGCTTTCTGGCAAGCGCGAATATATCGAAAAGCCGAAGGCTCCCCCACGGGCGTAAACCTGTGGGTATACTGATTACTTCACGGAACGAGGAGATTGTAATGAATACGAAGACAATCAGCAGAACGCTTTTTGCTGTTTTTTTGCTGATCCTGCTGTTTGAAATAATAACAGGCGGGGGTATTGTCATTATACGTCTATGTAACTATTTATGCCCTCATGTTGATATTCAACAAGGCATGGTTACCCTGCAACCGGATTTCAAAACAATCAACTCAGTTCGTTCTATTCACTTGGTTTCGTATAACATTATTAGCAGAAAAGAAGCCACTCTGTTCTTGCATTTTAATATTGACAAAGAATGGTTAAAAGACGAAAGTATTCATTTTACGATAAATTCAGTACATCTGGACAATCGTATAATTGACGAGTTTTCTGGATATGAATTCACGATAACCACGTCCAATCCGTATGTCAGACCTGTTACTAAAAAGCCGTTAGATATGTCTGCGCCGCCGCGTTTATTGATTATTGACGGAACGTATACGCTGCTGTCAAACAACGAGACTCACGAATTCCACGAAGAGCTGCGAATTGACGTTAAGAAAGAAAAAACTAAACTTGCTCTTTGCTGGGAAATTTGGTTTCAATATTTAAATCATTAATTCCCGGTAAACCGAGAGGGGGTAATTCCATGTATAAAAATATCGCTATTGTTTTATTGCTGATAATTTGTTTTGGACTCTATGCGGAAGATCGTCAAAGAACTCAGGAGAATGCGTGGCTGCAATATTCCGTTAAAGACATTGCAGCGTTTAATCAAGAATATTTTTCAAAACATAATCTTGATTGGAACGATTACCTCGCATCCGTTGAACAGCGCATAGCGAACGAAAAAACAAGTAAATGGAACAGCGCTCTGGAGCTATACTACGACATCTGTAAATCCTGCACGCCCCCGCCGTCGTCAGAGGACAACAAAAGCGATAATCTGGAGAATCAAAGTCGTAACGATTCAAAAGATTAATAATCGCGTGCGGGCTGCGAACGGCACGTTTTCCTATTGGTTTAGAAAATCAAACATGAAGCCCCAATTGTTATGATACGTCAAATAGCTGCATTTATTAGTCAAGGTCGTAGAATTTTTACGAGAGCGCTTGTTGCGCTTGTGATTTATATTATTGTTACTGCTGGCGGCGTCATTGTCTTTTCAGATTATTATTGCTTTTCTGAATCAAACGTACAACCGCAAGATAATCTGAAAGTGTCAATTGACAGGTATATTCCTTCTCGATTTTTTCGGATTCCCTATCTGTTTGGTTATAGTAAATCGCAATTCCCTCGTATAACTCTCGGTTTCGAGCGAGAATCCGAGGCGATTGCCAGCATTGTCATAAATGACGTTACGGTAACAGATTCAAATAATCAAAAACGACATTTTGAAATTAATCAAAGGGTTGATTTTCCAAAATTAGAGTACAACGTTGACAATATTCTTCGTGGCGATTATGCTGAATCGACGCCTGTTTTGCTCTTTGAGGAGCCTGGGAAATATCAGTTTGAGATCAATTTAACGGTCAATTCGCCAACAGGTTCTCAAAGTCCTTATATAATAAAGGCGTCTACAGACGTTAAACCATATACAAATGTTATTACAGGTTGGATATACATG
>JAZQDP010000546.1:0-1646 GCA_045546875.1 Thermoguttaceae bacterium
GGTTTTAATTGGAAAAGCCATAGAAGAATTATCACGAAATTTTCAAAAAACGATTAAAAAATTAACGAAAACGCGCGGTATAATAATATTGCAGTAGGAAATAATCGAATCAAAAGAAAAAAAATACCAATCCAATCGGAAAGGAGAACGATATGAAACTGTTGACAAGGGTAGCGGCTACGTTTGGGGCGATGACGATGGCGGTAGGCGTTACCGGTTGCGATTTTTCAAAAAAAGAAATCATTAACGCATACGATATTGCTGTGCAGCAAGGTTTTACGGGCACGGAAGAAGAGTGGTTGCGTAGTTTGAAGGGAGCGGACGGAGAGGACGCAAAAGAGCTGGATATCAACGATATTTATCAGGCTGCGCAAGAAAACGGTTATGAAGGCTCGTTTTTCGATTTTTTAGAGGAATATCTTGACGCGGACGTGCGCGAGGACAACGACACGGAAAAAATTGCGGAAAATATCACCTCTGTCGTGAGTATTTATTGCGGATTTACGAAAACGCAGACGGTGGGTGGCGGTTGGTTTGGTCCTGCCCAGACGCAAAATTACGTGTATAGCTCGGCGGGTAGCGGCGTTATTATCGACCTGAATAAACAGGCGGGTAGCGCGCTGATCGTAACCAATTATCACGTGGTGTACGACGCTAGCTGTAATACGTCGAATCATATTTCCGATTCGATTTATTTGTACACGTACGGCGCGTTGAATATGTTCTCGACGACGACGGGGAAAGACGAAGGCGGTGACGGGATTAAGGCGACTTACGTTGGCGGCGCGATGGATTATGATATCGCGATTTTGAAAGTGGAAGGCAGCGAATTTATACAAAATAATCCTGTCTGTGAAGCGGAAATCGGGGATTCTGAATCGTTGTCCGTTGGGGAAAAAGTGTTTGCAATCGGCAATCCTGACGGCGCGGGTATCGCTGTAACGAGCGGTGTGATTTCGGTGGAATCTGAATACATTAGGATGTCTTCGACGGACGGTGCGCGTGCGGTGGAATACCGTGTTATGCGTACGGACGCTGCGATTAACCACGGGAATTCGGGTGGCGCGTTATTTGACGCGCAGGGCAAGCTGATTGGGATCACGAACGCCAAAAACGTGGATGACGAAGTGGATAACATGGGGTATGCGTTGCCGATTACGCCTGTGAAATATTTATGGGAGAACCTTCTCGACAACGGCGGCGTGGTGAAACGTGCGATGTTGGGGGTTAGCGTGAGTACTTCTGCGTCGGAAGCAAGGCTGGAAAACGGTACGTTGAAGATTTATGAAGAATTTCACGTATATTCGACGAAGATTGAACCGACGGCGGCTGCGTATAATAAATTGCAATTTGGAGACGTATTTAAGGCGATGACGATTATTCCCGAAGGGGAAGCGGAAGGCGAAAAGGTGATGCTTACCCGCCGTTTCCAATGTACCGACCAGTTGTTGAAGGTGCGCAAAGGGGATACCGTGATTGTAACGGTTGTCCGCGACGGCACGGAAATGGATATCAAAATCGTTTACGATCAAGATTCTTATTTCGTGAATTATAATTAAGATTATACTAAACTAAGTCGGATCGTAGCCATGTCGTTCTGTGAGCCAAGGAGTTGGGTCTAGTCATTGTCTTCCTAAGACCGCTTG
>JAZQDP010000547.1:0-2754 GCA_045546875.1 Thermoguttaceae bacterium
GGTCGTGCCGAACTTTTTTCCAGCCGCTAACGCAGTCGTACCCTTCCTCCATTTTCGCCAGAAAATTGGGGATTTCGTGCGGGTCGTCCTGAAGGTCGGCATCCATGGTAATGACAATATCTCCCGTAACCTCGCAAAAACCAGCCTGAAGCGCGGCGGCTTTACCAAAATTGCGGCGAAAACGAATGCCATGAACGCGGCTGTCTTCCGTTGACATCTTTTCGATTATCGACCATGACGAATCTGTTGACCCGTCGTCAACAAACAGAATTTCCAAATCTGTGTACGAATTGGCTTGAGCAACTTCTGAAATCTCTTGTAAGAGCTTTTCCAAGCTCTCTTCTTCATTGAAAACGGGAATAACGATCGATAGTTTCATGGCAGGATTAGCGCTCTACGCGGGGGGGAAGGACAATGATTAAGGGGGAGGGACAGGGTTAAACGAAACGCCTGTATTTACTTAAAAATCAACGCTATCGTCAAGCCAATAATTACCAACGCTTCCAAAACGATAATTATTGTTTTGACGTCTTTCCAGAAAGGAACAGGATTTGTCAGAGCCGTTTCGTTTTGGGAAATGGGCGTATTTTGACCGCGCAATTCCTCAACGTTAGCCTGAGCGTGCGATGGCTCGTGCGGGGAATGACTCGTTTGATTCTGGTGATGACTTACAGATTCTTTTTTATCTTTTTTTTTATTGATAACGCCTGACAGATGCAGATCAATTTTATTCGGCATAATCTGGACGAACACGTCGGACGCGTTTTTCCAATCCGACCATCCTTCACGCCAAACCATCGAATCGGCAGAAATGCGTCCTTCGCCCAGCCAGGTTTTCATAATGTCAGCCGAGGCGGGACCGTACTGACCGCCAGCCGCCGGTCGGACGTACCAGAGAGCCTTCGGCGCTTCTTCAAACGGATCTGTTTGGGAAGCGTTTGAAACGGGCGTCGGCTCGGGAATGTCAACCGGATGATCGAGCGGAGCCGACAATTCTATCTCGTTATCTTGTTTCGCTTCTGTAAAACTGGCTCCAGAAAACGCGTCAGGCGCCGCCCCCGGCTCGATTGCGTTCAAATTCACAACATCTTCTTCGGAATGTTTATGAGACGATTTTCCTTTACTTGATCCGCGCGTACTGGTTAAAGGAATGTCAACGTCAACGCCGCAATAAGGGCAGATGCCCCGACGACCGGCTTGAAATTCTTTTACGTGTAATTTATGCCCATTCGGACAATAAAATCGAATTCCCATAATATTAACCAATTAAATTTACAAAATAGAAACTTCGTCAATGACGATTCTGACTCTGCGGTAAACAAAATTACGTCAGCTGTTTGAATATTTCAACTCTATTATCCATATTTTAGCTAAAAAATCAATAAGCGGCTATAAAAAATTCAGAAAATTTCTCAATTATTCGTATAAGACGCTTACCATTTTTGTGAAGATAGAAAAAATCGGTTAGAGGCGCGAGATAACGCAAGAGTCAGCTTGCCGGGAGAACCTAAAATCATTTTCGGCTCCCGTTCCGTTATAGTTTCCAATTTTTTTTGACGATAAGAAGGATAAAGGGCGTTTTTTGTTTGAACGTCCGTTGTCTAAAAAGTCTAATTGACATAACGAATCATGGGTTTGTTTGATTTCTGGCGAAAGAAAGAATCGAAACCGTCTGGCAACGTTGCTTCGGAAGAGACGAAACACGTCCCAACGGAATCAGCAAAAAGCGCCAAGAAGACAACGTCTCGCAAGAAGGAATCCCGTCCTAAACCGGCGCCGGGGCCAGACCCGCTTCAACTGGCGGTTGAAAAAATTGCCACGCGTCCGCCGGGAGAATTCATCCTGTTTGACCGAGCGGCTACGTCATTTCCACGCCGAATTTTAGAGTTGGGCATGGACGATTGCCAGCGCATTGTAACCCTGTTGCAGTTTGGCGTTTTAATTATTCCGCCAACCGATTTGTTATACGTCGGATTAGACTGGTTTGAAGATCGATCTGCCGATCAGAAGCCGGGGCTGTCGTATACAAAAGCTCTGCAAGCGATTAGCTCTCTGGGAGTTAAGACAAAATTGCAGCCGGGCGATCCTGCGGAAACCTTTTTGCCTATCGCTAACATGCTCACGTCAAAAAAAGTTGACTGGGTAATGATTTCAAGTGAAATCAAACCGAAGGCAATGCGAGGATTATGGTCACTATTCCCGAGAATCCTTAAACCAGACACCCTGTTCTTCTTGGAAAAAAACGGCGAATACAAACTTATCTCTCCCGAAGAAGTAGAACGCATCGCGAAAAAAGCGGATGCGCTTAAGAGAAAATAAACCGCTGCTGGGAGTTGCCGGGAATTTGCGCTATTCCCTAACGTTCGCTTCGCTCACCCCTACGGTTTTTTTACACCCGTGGCTCGCCTAAGCGTCTCAGTTCCTTTTTCCGTGAGTTAAAACCCACGGCTAGAAATATTGAACCGCTACGCGGTTTTAGTTGAACGCTTCGTGTTCGTTTTTTACATCTTTGCGTTCTTTGCGGCTCAATATCTTCGGAGGTTCGGACTTTTTCGGTGGCGAACGACGTTTTTATAGTTCTCATCGTTGTTTGAGAAAGCGGCGCCAAGGCGCCGCACTTGTATGATGAATCTCATAAATTATTCGACAGATTTCTGTTTATGAGCTAAACTAGGTAAGTTGTTTTGGAGATCTTTTATTTTCGTCCGAAAATAAAAGAAACACACGACAGTATGTCCGCACTTGAACGACTAG
>JAZQDP010000548.1:0-5805 GCA_045546875.1 Thermoguttaceae bacterium
ATCTGATGCTGGCTATAAATCAGTTCAAGACCATTTACAAAGCAGTATTTCCTCTCTTTGGTGTGTGGATTGTGTTTCTATGATAGAAGGGAAAAACGACCCCAATTACGACTATCACAAAGCTCGCAATGAACCAAAGCTTATTGCTGAACTTTACAAAAATCTTGACACTATTCCACAGAATCATCGTATTGTCTTTGTATTGATGCGTGCTGAGTCATATCTTTACAACAAAGATAACAATGACGAATGGTTGTTAAGTAAATTTGATGAATGCTATAGTCAGTACATTACAGAGATCAAGCAACGATTTAATAACATTGAGATTTTCGTTACTGCTGTTCAAACGTTGGGTTGTTTTAAATTCAAAAGCTGGCAAAAGAATATTGAAACCAAAGAATTGGAAGCAACTTATATCAAATATAAGAACGAATACGTTCCTGACAATTGTGAAACGCCGGCTTTGCTGGTGATTGATCGGGCTTTGCAAACCGCAGTTTCTGATCTCGAGACAAAAAAGCAGGAGAATTTGAAAATCTTTAAGGACAAAGCAAGTAATCCTTTTAAGCCATTGCTAACATATTTGTGGCGATCGGTTCCACTTGTTGGTGGCGATAAAGATGAGTTTTACAGAGCTTATCTTATCTACCAATTGTTAAAAGAAGGAAAAGAAATTGATCCGAACGAATATCCAAAGGAATTTGAAGCGAATCCGGATCTCAATGCTCACGTTGTTATCGAACGACTGAAGAAAGCGGCAGAAAAAATGGAAAAAATGGTTGATGATAAGCGCATTCATAATCGCATTCATCAATTGTAAGGGTATGGAAAGGAGTAATGCATCCATGCAATATGCAATTAAAACACGCGATTACATTAATGATTATGTCTGGAGTTGGGGAAACGACAATCGTGACAGCCCACTGGCAAAAGTTTCTTTGGAACTTCAAAAACAGATAGAGGGCGGTCAGAAAGGCATCGCAGTTATCTTTCGAAATGGTAGTTTTCACGTAATTATTACGGGAATCTACAAACTTGGAGATAAGCCTATAGGAATGGATTTTAGTCAAACTAAAATTCGTCTTAGCTTGGTGTTTTCAGGTTTGTCGCAACCTGAAGTCAAAGGCGTTATCCAGTACTTTTTTGCCAATCAGGACAATCTTGGAATTGGATTCGAGGATATTGTTTCCTGGACTAAGGATTCGTGGACGATAAACGATGAACAATTGAATTTGGCATTTAAATTAATCCCGACATGTCAAACGACCGGCAAATCGGTTTATTGTGATACCGGCGGTTTGGTTAGTCTTTCTGATTTTAATTTTTCAGAACAAACGGAAGGCGTTAAATATGTTTTCCAGTCCAATGCAGCCGAATATCTGAAGATTGATCTTGAGCCGATTCCCAAAGATGAAGTTCCTGAATTGACAACCTCAAAGGATACGAAACCTAAAAGTTCTGGAAAGGTTTTTAGTATCTTATCGATATTGTGTCTTCTTTGCGCTGTTGGTTTTCTTGGATGGAAATACATTCAATTAAACGAGGATTTGAATACGAACAACAGAGGCAAAATCGAATTAAACAACAACATCAAAAAGCTCAAGGAACAAATTTCAAGTTTGAAAAGTCAGAATGACGGCTTGAAAACTGAAGTAAAACGTTTTGAAAGCGAAAATTCGGGACTTGTTGAGAAACTAAAAACGAAAGATGGAGACTTGAGTGATAAAGATAAAAAAAATAAAAATCTCGAAAATGAACTTTTAACGGCTCAAGCAAAAATTACAGTTGCAGAAAAAGATCGTGATAAAGAAATTGAAGAGAAAAAAATTTTAAGTATTCAAAATGAAAAAATCACTCAATATGTCAATAACATTTTAGCGGAGTGGAAAATTCAACAACAAAACGATTGCATTGATAATTTGCAAAACTTGAAAAAATTTGTTAACGAGTATATTGGTGCAAAAGATAAAAAAATTGATGAACTTTCCAATGAGAATAGCGAACTGAAGTTTAATAACGAGAGTTTGCAAAAACAAATTAAAGAATTCAATTCTAGCGGTCCTAGACCAACTCCAGCTGATGATGTTGAATAACTAAATGTCAATCTCTAAGTTCCCTTTTGCGTTCCTGTTGTTATTCCTTCCGGTTCTGTCGTTGGCGGCAGAGCCGAAGGTGTACTATTGGAGCGAACGTGAGGATTATTTTCATCCGGTTGATTTTTCGAAATCGCCGGATGAACGGCTGCCAAAAGAGGAGTTTAACGAGCGAGAAAAAACGATTGTTCTCATTCACGGTTTTGCAGAGTCCATTCACAGGGGAATGTATCGCGATTTTGCACGTCGAGTTAAACAATTCGAACCGAAAACTAACGTTCTGGGGATAGACTGGTCGAATAATCAGGATATTTCCTGGATCCCGGGCGCTGATCCAATAACTTCAGCAAGCGTAATTCCTGACGTTGCGGAAAAAGCTTACAAACGACTGTTTTCATACAAAGACGGTTTGAATCTTTGCGCTCAAGATACGCATATAATCGGCTTTTCTCATGGAGCGCATATTGCCGCTTTGATTGGCAAGCGAGCAGGCGGGTGTATTGCCCATCTGACGTTTTTGGATCCATCTCCGGCGAAATCACATTTGTTTTCATGGGAGAATTTTCTTGGCTTCGGCTGGACGGTTGAGCAATCCGCACGTTTTTCCGATATGTATAAATCGTCAAACTGGGCGTCTACCAGTTCAGCGCGAGGACACGTTTCATTTTACGTTTGGGAAAATGGCGTTAAACCGAAAGAAAATCTTACAAATACTGATGAAATTTTCAAAAATCATTATTATGCTTTTCATTGGTATTTATCTACTATCGGAAAAGGGTATAAAAATTTTGGATATTCAATTGAAATTCAGGTTCAAAAAATCCAGCCTCAACCATTTAGTGTGATAAACAGCAATCTGCCTAAAAAATACAATCCTAAAAAACAAGATAACCAAAATGAGTATAACGAGAAAGATTATAATAAGGCACAAAGTTGGTTAGATAAGTTGTATATGGATAGGTCTCATAAAAAGTCTTCAAAAACATCTCTTCGTTCTTTAATTCCTGTATACTATAAATAAACTATGCATCCAGTTAGACTATTACATAGCATAGAAAATGGACGCTTATTTGAAACATACACAAATACTTCTTATTCAGAATTTTATCGAAAACACGACGCTCAATTCCCACATCTCTACATTCCCAAACAGCGGCGCATAAATGCGGCTTCTTCGGTTAGTTTGTTTTGAGAATAGAACTTTTCCAAGGCGCGCCAGCGGACGGTGTAGTTGACTTTAGTGGCATAGTTCAGTTTTTTCAAGCATTCCGGGCAGAGGTAAAGCGGGGTCTGGTCAGCTTCCTCTAACGAGTTGACTCCATTCATATTACATTTATATGCAATGCAATGCCTGAGAGAAAACATGTGTCCAACTTCGTGAGAAGCAATTCGCAACGTTCGTCGCAACATAGTCAGCGCCTGTTCTGGATCGTTTGGATTTCCGTTCCGAGCTAAAGACCAAACGCCAACGCGCTGGTTATACATGACATATCCAAAACAAAAATTCCAGCCCTCAGCCGGATAAAGATCTTCAGCCGTAAAGGCGATGTATGCCGCAGCGTCGGTTGGTCGCCGTGGAAGTAGAATCTTTTCGCAAATATAAGAAGCGTTGAATTGTCGTTGCCCCAAAGGGTGAATTCTACGTGCTGAAATCGGAACGACAGACGCGTCCAGCGGCTCTAAAAGGCTGGTTTTAAGTCCATAAAACAAACCTAAATATTCCACTGTTTTTTCTACAACAGCTTTTTGAGAGTCGGACATTCTGCCTAAAACTTGCACGTAAATAACAGAACGTTTGGCTGTCGCTACAGTTGGACGGCTTGATTTATACTGGGAGAACGTCTGCCCCGGTTCGTTTTGTTCGTACTGCCACGATCCCGGCGTTGGAGTGGGGAACGGTTGAGCGATTGACTTAAGTTTTTCAAACGTCAACGGGCGCTCAGCGCCAAGAGATGCGTTTTCCAAAATGAAGGAAAACGTCAATAAGATTAAAAAGCATACCTTTTCTCGGCGTTGCCAACAATTCATTGTTCTCTCCATTGCCGACGTGGACCAACGGGATCGTCCGGGTGCAATTCGTTATAGATTCTTTGCCACACATCGTACTGAGGTTCTCCCGGCTTGAACGTAAATGATGCGTCCGGCAACGGGCGCCCCTGACTCGTTTGAGAATGAACTCGAACTATCAGGACGCCATTGCCACGATGAAAAATCGTATACGGAACGTCGTCATTTGTTAATGGCATAATTGTTAATCTGTTTATATGATAAAACTTGAGTTATATAAATCTAATAAATGGGAATAATTCAAAACAGTGCGAAAGGAAATTCCCCAAAATAGGAGAAAGAACAATCATTTATTGTCATGAGGCAATTAATTCATTCCAAGGGTTTGTTCAGATTTAATTACCTCTTGCGCCAACGCTAAATAGTCTGCCGCGCCAGGGCATTTGGGATCGTATGTAAAAATATCCTGCCCGAAACTGGGAGCTTCTGCAAGTCGAACGTTTTTTCGGATATGCGTATTAAAAATCTGAGCTTTTGACCACGGGGTGTTATCGCCGTGTTGAACCTGAAAAAACTCTTCCACGTCACCGGTAACTTCACTTGTCAACCTGGCTGAACCTTCGTACATGCACATTACAACTCCGGATACGCGCAATTTGGAATTAAGTCGTTTACTGATAAGCGTAACCGTTTGAAGCAGTTTAAGCAAACCGTGCAACGCCAAAAAATGCGGTTGCATTGGAATAAACATCTCTTGTACGGCAACCAGTGCGTTGAGCGTTAAAACGCCTAGCGACGGAGGACAATCTATAATAAGATAATCGTAAGGCGTATTATCATCTGCAAGTTTATCATGCAGAATAAGTTCTCGTCCAACGACGCCGGAGAGTTCCATTTCAGCCGCCGCCAAATCCAAATTTGAACCAATCAAATGAAAATTCTCGTTAATTGCAATTTTCGCTGCTGACAACGGGGCGTCGTCTACTAAAACATCGTAAACAGACATCTGATCTTCGGACTCGGTATTGATTCCAAGATGAAGCGTAGCGTGAGCCTGCGGGTCCATGTCGATAAGCAGAACCCGTTTGCCGGACAGAGCCAACGCTGCGCTGAGGTTGACAGACGTTGTCGTTTTACCAACGCCGCCTTTTTGATTCATGATTGCAATCGAACGCATTGTTCCCCTTTTGTATGGTTAATCTATGAAAGTTTACTTGATATTAAAACTTTAATTCTGGCTAATTATACCACAATCTTTCCGACATTGCAAGTGCGATTAAAGAGATTTTTGCCACTCCTTCCGCCCTACCCCATCTAAAAATGACTTTCAATTTGAGTCAGGTTACATTATATCCATCACGCTGGAAACACTCCAATTTTTTTAAAATGTGCAATTACCCCCACGTCTTTCATTTTTCCTATTGCCAAAATTTACTTTTTATGTATAATCTCAGGAAATGCAGGTTACTTAACGGAAAAAAAATTCGTTTATATAACTAATGCGTAATATTTTGCGAGGGGAAATTCGTATATCTCTCCGATTGCACTATTATTTTTTCTAGGAAATCATTATGGAACTTTACCTTTGGCTTGGTTTTTTGGGCATAGTATTTGTTATGCTTGCCCTCGATTTGGGAGTGTTTAACCGAAAAGCGCACGTTATGGGCATTCGCGAGTCCCTTACCTAAGTCGGAGGCCAAGCGGT
>JAZQDP010000549.1:0-2202 GCA_045546875.1 Thermoguttaceae bacterium
CCGCTTGGCCTCCGACTTCATAACGATTGTCTTGCCGGTAATATTACTCATTGTGTTTGTACCGTCGAGAACGAATCCGGTTGGATTGCTGGCGTCGCCTGTCCAGTTGGCGGAATCTGCCATGGAACCGCTATTGCCGGCAACCCAGATTTTAACGCCTGTCGGGGCAACGTCTCCGTAACTGGCGACAACTGCTTGGGAATCGCCCATCTGAAGAACTGCAGTCTGCCAGCCCTCGGGAACCGTTGTGTTTCCAGCAACCGCGGCGGCTGTTGTCTGGTCGGCAAACAGACCGACAAGCAGCTGATCTCCAGTCGTATACGAAACTTTATCCGATCCTTTTACGTTGACCGTTCCGCCGGTCGCGTTGAACGTTCCCGCAGTCGAGGTAATCAAACCGTAAGGCGTAAGATTAATCGCGCCGCCTGCAAGATTAACCGTTCCGGCATTGTTCAACGACTCAACGTTTACCGAGCCGCCGTTGACATTAAATATCGTATTAGCTGCAAGATTAATTGTTTCAGCTTCAAAAATCGCCGAGCCGTTGACTGTGGTTGCCGATGTCGCGCCGGGAGTTGTTGTAAAGGTTATAGTCGAAAACTTGCTGGAGCCGTTAAGCGTAATTTCTGCAGCGTAGGATTTTCCGTCAATAAGGCTGGTCGTGGAACCCTTTCCAACTTGTACTTCGTTAGCAATGACAACCGAAGCGCTATCGTTTAGCGTCAAGGAGCCGTATGCCGCGCCGTTGACGTTATTCCCAAAGAAATACATATTGTTGCTTGCTGTAATATTGGAGGAACCTCCCATTGTAACAACGTTGACGACGTTGTCGCCAGCCGCGTAATTGTACGCCATGTTGAGATCGGTAACTTTGATCTGGGAATTACCCGTCATGGTCAGATTAGTATGACCGTGCTGACTCAATCGCAGGTCTTTTGCCTGAAGATAGGCGGAGCCAGACATCGCAATATCAGCCGTACAGCCTCTTTGGTCTGTTACATACAGCTGATTGCCGTTAGCGTAGAATTCGCCGCCGGAGAGATTGACGGTCGCGTCTTTGTGATAAGAGAAAAACGTATTGGTGGCAACGGTAACCTTTCCGCCTGTCTGATTGAAAACAGCTCCGCCGTTTTCGCCTGCGTTTACATCACCGATCTTCAACTGAGCTTTAAACGTTAGCTCGGCGTTGTCATTTACCGTAATCGCGCCGTCTCTGTCTAACGCTGCGTCTTTAGTTACTGTGAGTTTGGCGTTGTCGTTAGCGGTCAATACGGATTGGTTGTCCAGCTTAAACATATTGTTTGCCGAAATCGCGGAATTGCCGTTTAGGCTTATATTTCCGGTATTGCTTACAGTTATGGTATTTGAAGCGTTTACCGTAGAATCCCCGGAAAGAGTCAAAGCGCCCGAAGAGCTGATATTAATATCGGTTGCAGATATTTTGGCTTTGTCAAACAGATTAACCTGAGCTTGTCCGCTATTAATATTCAACACTTTAGATGTTACGGTAGAATTATCGTACATATTGAGTTTCGTTCCATCGCCGCGAAAATCCAGATTGTTTGAACTTACTGAAAGCGATGCGTTATCAGTCATGTCGATAACGGAACCGAAAGAGGAATCGTCCCATCCCAAACCGGAATAACTGCCGCCTCGAGACGTAACAGACGCATTGTCCGAAATAAGAATCTTCGTTTTGGCGGTCATGCCCGACCACCATTCGTTGGACGAAAATGTACTATTGCCTCCATAATACTGGAACAGATTATAGTCATTATAAGTCCTGGCATTGTCGTTTGTTCCACCCCAGAAATTGCCAGACACATAAACATTGGCGGTATCTGCCAATCTAAACGTAACAGATCCTGCCTTATTGCTGGCAAGATTAGCCAACGGAACAAATCGACCGGACATGGAGGTTGAGTTATTTCCGTTGAACGTCAGGTCGATGACCTGTCCTTCTGTTCCGGGTTCAAAGTTGCTTGAAACGGTAATCGTTTGACCGGTAATAAACCCGGGATTGTCAGCCGTTACCGGCGCGCCGTTAGACCAGTAGTCTGCATTGAGCAGATCAGTAACGGAAGCCGGGGCGGAATCGCTCCAATAGGTATCCGCCAAAACCGGGGAAGAGACCAAAGCGCCGCATAAGATCGCAGCTATCGCAACGCGAATAATATGGTTCATTTTGTACTCCCTCAAACA
>JAZQDP010000550.1:0-2771 GCA_045546875.1 Thermoguttaceae bacterium
AAAGGGAAACGCAGAAAACCTCTCCGGGAGGGCGGGTTTACGCGCCAATTAATCGTGGACATTGTCGGCGCACAAGAAGTGTAAAATACGTCTATTCTTAACAAAATTCCCCATTTTTCACTGAATTTTCCTTGACTTTTACAGATCAACTGCTATACTTTTATACAGAGCGTCGCCTCTCTTTATTCCAGTTCACAACCATACATCATCAATTATGAAAAGAAAAAACGGTTTTACCCTTGTTGAACTTTTAGTCGTCATAGCTATTATTGGCGTTTTAGTATCGTTACTTTTACCGGCAGTGCAGTCTGCTCGAGAAGCGGCGCGGAGAATAAAATGTTCCAGCAATCTCAAGCAGGTTGGCGTAGCGCTGCTCAATTTTGAAGGGCAAAACGGAGCTTTGCCGATGGGCACGCCGTTTACTAACACATCGCCAGCTAATCGTCTGGGGCTGACTTGGGTCGGCGCGATTTTGCCGTTTATGGAACAAACCGCTTTGTTTGATTTATACGACAACCAACATTTTCTCAATGAAGCGCAAAATGAGAAATTTGTTCTGACGCCGATTCCAACAATGATTTGCCCCAGCGACTCGGAAACGGAAAGCCCGATTGTTGAACAGCGTTATAACGCTACGTCAACAAACCCGGTAAAAAGTTTTGGATTGTGGTATTCGGCATCCATTGGACCAACTCACATGGACGCAGCCCCATTTTGCCCCTTGCCAAACCCGTCTTATTGCAATCAAGGAAACAATTTTGGATCATTAAATCCGGTAGACAACTCGGTTGGCGCTTTCGGTCGATACCCCCGCGGCAGAAAGTTGAACGAATTCACCGACGGTTTGTCCAATACGATTTTTGTCGGCGAAACAATACCAGCTCACTGCAACTATTCCTGCGCCCATTGCATCAACTTTCCGCTCACTGGCACCAGCATTCCAATCAACACCTTTGAAAAGCTGTCGGAAAGCTCCAACAACGCTTATTACCGTACTTGCGGTATAAAGAGTTGCCATATTTCCGGGGTCAATATTCTTATGGGAGATGGGACTGTTCATTTTCTTGACGAAACCATTGACTACGAAACCTATAACTACCTTGGCACGCGCAACGGCGCCGAAATGCTGACAGAGGATTGGAACTAATACAAATTTTCACCTTTTACAATCAGTCTGCATTATTATATAATACTGTACATTTCCAACACCTGTTAAAGAATCATGCAAAACAAAGTTATCATTATATTGTCATTATTAGCAATGTTTTCCATCGTTTTGGGCTGTTCAGACGGCAAACCGAGAAGGACGCCGGTGTCTGGCAGGATTATTTTTGAAGGAATCGAACAACCGGCAGAAGGCGTAATTTATTTTGCGCCAGACTCAGCTGCGCTCAAACGTCCGGGATTTGGGAAATTTGACGCTTCAGGCAGGTATTCCGTTACCTCCTTTGGCAGAGAAAAAGAAGACGGACTTCTCCCCGGAACGTATAAAGTCTACGTTGAAGCGTTCAAATCCACTCCAACCCCGGAAAACCCCAATCCGCCGTCCTATATTCCATCCAGATACCAGTCAGCGGCAGAAACTCCGTTACAATTAACGGTTCCAGAAAACAGCAAAAAGATTGAACAGGATTTCACTATCTCTAAATAAGTCAGTAGACAATAGGCAGTAGTTTAAATTCACTACTGCCTATTTCTTACCCCAGTATTTTTTTGAGCATTGCCAGCAAATAGGCGGCGTTCTTGTCCCGGTCTTCGAGTTTCATATAGGCAAAATTATCGTCGGTTACACGAATCGGGCGGGTCGAACGTTCTACAACTCTATTAAACTTTCGTCGAGATGCGAACTCAAAAATAATATCAGTCCCATCGGTATAGATCTTGTTAATCGCCAGCTGGTACGCCATAATTCTCAGCCGGGCAATTTCAATTAAATTGACGGTTTCGTCTGGCGGGGCGTTAAATCGATCTCGCAGTTCGGCGTCCAGCGCGTCAACGTCTGACACGGTTGACGTTCGGCTTAGACGTCGGTAGAAGTCCATTTTTTGCCGCAGTTCTGAAATGTAAAAATCGGGGATGTACGCGGCAACCGGCAAAACAACGGTAACGTCAATTTGCGTTTTTGGCGGCAGTTTATTTTGTTTTCTCACAGCCGCTTCGAGAAGCTGGCAGTACAGCTCGTAGCCGATTTCGGCAATGTGCCCTGATTGCTCTTTACCGAGGATGTTTCCGGCGCCGCGGATTTCCAGATCTCGCATGGCAAGGGTAAACCCGGATCCGAGCTGATTGAATTCTTCAATCGACTTGAGCCGTTTAAGAGCGATTCGGGAAACGACTTTATTCGCATCCACGAGCAAATAGCAGTAGGCTCGATTTTTATATCGTCCAACTCGCCCTCGAAGCTGATGGAGGTTTGCCAAGCCGTAGCAGTCCGCCTGATCGATAAACATCGTGTTGGCGTTTGGAATGTCCAGCCCGCTTTCGACAATAGTCGTACAGACCAGCACGTCAAACTTATGCAGCACGAAATCGCGCATGACGCGTTCCAGCTCCCCTTCCGCCATCTGGGCGTGCCCGACGGCAATCCGGGCTTCAGGAACAATGTCTTTAATCCTTTGAGCAACCAGGTCGATATCGAACACTTTGTTATGCACAAAAAAGACCTGTCCTTTTCGGGCTAATTCCCTCTCAATGCCGGTTTTAATCAGCTCTGAACTGTACCGGTTGACGTGCGTTTCCACCGGCGCTCTGTCGGCAGGCGGGGTGAGCAG
>JAZQDP010000551.1:0-17202 GCA_045546875.1 Thermoguttaceae bacterium
GTCCTCGCCGGCGTCTAGAATGACTGGTCCGAGTACCGTGTTGATGTTCCAATCTTCCGAGATCGGGAATACGATTATTAGCGTTGTAAAAACCAATGGCGTTGAACCCGGCGTATTTGGCAACATTGTTTACATCAACGAATCGACAACGGCGGCTCAGTTTGCCCAGTTTGTTACCCAGGCTCTGAACGATCGCTATGACGATTCCGCGCAATGCTCGAAATCGGTCGAAGAAAATCTGACCGCTGGAGCCAAGTCTTCAGTCAACAACGCGATTATCGGTTTAGACCAAGGTTTGAGCCTTACGAATGATGAATTCGGTCTGTTTACGAAGGTTGGAACGGACGTTCTGGAATTTACGGCTCTCAACCCGGATACGATTCTTACAGGCGGTTCTCGCAGCCCCAACCCGGAAGGCAGCAATATTGAATCGCTCGTCGGGTCGATATTTACGGTTACAGACATCTTTGGTCAGAGCGCTTCTTATAGCTTCCGTATGACAGACTTTGGATTGGTTGTTGACGGCAAACTTGGCGAAAACGGCGCGACGCAAACGATGTTGGTAACATCGCTCTATCAAGTAGTGGATTGCATTAATGCGGTTTCCGGCGCTGGCGGCGTTCAAGCCTACGTTTGCGAAAATACTATTGTTTTCCGGTACGCGTCCGAGATTACTCCTGTATTTGGAGCTATGGACTTGATCGCGTCCTCAAGAGGCAACGAAGGAACGGGAGTTAATGTTATTAACACATCTAACTACATGTCCTCATTCCAAGTCTCAACAGAGATTGCCAATGCGTTAGAAGAACGATTTGCCAATTACGAAACGATTACCAAACCGGCAGGCGAGTCGTATACCACCAAAGTTGACAACAACTTTACGGTTGTTAAGATTAACGGCGGCGTTAACAATCAAGGCGAAGATACTGGTTTTAACGACCAGCTACACGTTATCAACCACGTAATTACTTCAGCCGGCTTTTTGTCTGCGGCAAGCATGCAATGGGGCGACGCCCGCGTTCGCGCAAGCTATGATTGGTCTGATGAACTTACTGGCGGTTACGAAACGCATCAAGACAACGGTCTGAGAAAACGACAAGGGCAAAATAACGCCTACGAAGGGCTTTATGTAGACAACTTCTGCATTTCCTTAAGTGGACGCGGAACAATGTATACAAATGTTGCCTCTGATACAACCCTCAATATTGGCGACCCGAATCCAATTACTTCTGGTTACTATCAGCTCAATGTCAGAACCAGCGCTGATTACGGCGTATTTGACGTTGACAGCCAGTCCTTGTCGCTTAAACGCACCTTCAGAGCGACCGACCGACTGGACGGCGGATTGACGATTGTTACTCCAGACGGCGGTACAGTCAACCATCTCCGCACGTTTACCATTGGCGACGGCAACAGCGAACAGCGGTTTGTCATGGTTAATATGGATATGGTTAATCTCGCAATTTCGGCTGGAACATACGATTCCTTCCAGTCGTGGTGGGCCGACCAAGTTCAAAACGACGTTGTGCGACCATCAGATTTCTATATCCAGTATTATTCCGCCGATACCGCATATCAGGTTGCCGAGATTATCTCTACCGCCGTCAACACAAAGTATTTGGATACCATTAACGATCCTACATATCGTGCGTTCTCTGTCAGAGCAGCGCATTCTGAAGGTAGCAACCATGTTGATTTGTACGGCGCCTCGTGGATTAAAGAGATGTTGGCAACGGATTCCGACGTTGGCGACGCGATCTTTGACATGTTCGGCAACTTGACAGGATACAAAGGTTTGTCAGATCTGCAGTACATCAACTATGGCGGCGAAACGACTGGCTATCAGGCGTTTGTTGCCGGTCAAAACCAAGTCAATGACAAGTCTTTGGTTAAGGGCGATGCCAACGTTACCTCCGGTCAAGGACAGATTATCATCAGCAACAACCTGGTTGCGTACAGTTCCGGCTACGGCATTTATTCAGCCGGCAACAAGGCGGAAAACGCTGGTTCTCACACCGCCGACGTGTTCCAGCTGGAAAGCAAGCCGGATTCCAAGTACAAGATTTATCTGGACTTCACAGGACACACCGCAGTTGGAACGTCGTGGAACGGCGGCGCGGAAGTCGTTACTCCGTCTTACGATTCCAACTACGATTTGATTTATGAGGTTTGGCAGCGAGTTGCGGAAGACTTCATGCCGTGGGACGTCAACGTTACGACGATTGAACCGGAAGACGATTCTTGCGCTCAGGCGGGCGTTCTGCGCGTCTGCATCGGCGGTTCGTGGTCAGACTGGTACGGCAAGTCCGCCGGCGGCGTTGCGTTCCTTGGTTCGTTCACCTGGGACAGCGACACTCCGGCATACGTATTCGCCGACAACCTGGGCAGCGCGAAGAGCATTGCTGAAGCCGCATCGCACGAAATCGGTCACACATTTGGACTGAGCCACGACGGCGACCCGACCAACGAATACTACGGCGGCGCCAACGGCTGGGCTCCGATTATGGGCGTTGGATATTCTCAGGTCTTGACTCAGTGGAGCAAGGGCGAATACCCAGGCGCAACCAACAAAGAAGACGACATCAAGATTATTACCGACGTTATTTCTGGTCTTCAGAAGACAGATCCAGATGCGACCAGCACAATGGGCGTTCGTCCGGACGATCACGGCGACGGTTCTGGCAACGCTACTGATCTGGGAGACATCCTTCAGGCAACTTCCGGCGTCATCGCAACAGGCATTATTACCACCAAAGACGATGTTGACTGGTTCATGTTCACCGTTTCGGAAGATTGCACTCAGAAAGTTACCATCGGCGGTATTGACCTGATTACCAACCTTGACGCTGGCGTTCGTCTGTACAATAATAACGGCGCTGAGATTACTGACCCGACGGTTATTCAGGAATCCGGTTTGAAATACATCATCAATCTGGATCAGCTGGTTATTTCTCAGGCGGGCATGTTTGAAGACGGAGTTGCCACCTTCCGTTTGAGCGTCGAAGGCACAGGAAGCAGCCAGGCGACTACTGGAGACTCTATCTCCACGGGTTCAGGAGGAAATTACACTGACTACGCCAGCTTGGGATCCTATACAATCAGCATTCAGGTTCCCGCGACTGATGTAACAGTCGATCCAGACGCGCCTGACGCCATCTTCCCCGGCTTTATCGTTCCGTTCTCCACGATTAACGATGAACGCTGGGTGCCGTCAACCGTTGCGTACAACAACATCCTGGCGTTTAACGAAACCGGCGGCATTTACTTCGCCGGCAACTCCAACGCCGAGGAAATCATCGGCACGGTTCCTTACGGACGAATTGTTAACAACACGATTTGGGGTACGAAGGACGGCGACACCGGTATTTTGGTCGGCAGCAATGCGACGGCAACCGTTTTGAACAACGTTGTCGCCAACTGCGGCGCCGGCATTTCCATGGACGGCTCTGCCAGCAGTTCGATTGTCAGCGGTTATAACGCTTACTATTCCAACAACGTCAACACGTCTGGCGGCGCAGCGCTTGGTTCAAACGCTATCCTGCTCCGTTCCGGCGAACCGTTGTTTGTCAACCCGGATAAACTGAACTTCTATCCGGAAAATAATTCGAGAATTATTGACGCGTCTGTCAACGTTTTGGCTCAGAGAGCTGAAATGGACAAACTGTACGACCGACTTGGCATCAGCACGTCTCCGATTGTCGCACCTGATACCGACATTTACGGTCAGCTCCGCGCGGACGATCCTAACATTCAGAATTCTTCCGGCGTTGGCTCTAACGTTTACAAAGATCGCGGCGCGGTTGAACGCATTGACTGGGTTGGTCCGGTTGCGACGCTGTTCAATCCGGTTGACCTTTACGACACCGTTCCGTCTCTCAAACTGACAGACGATTCCGATTTACATCGCAACGACGTTGTCCTGACCGGCGTTTCGCTGTCCAACTTCATTTTGGACTTCACCGACGAAGGCGTTGGCATTGATGACGACACTGTTACAGACAAATCGTTCACGATTTATCGTATTCTCAATGGATACGAAAAGGACGAAAACGGCGCCTTTATCGACGCCAAGACGGCTTACGAAAACGATTCGCCTTACGTTGAGAAACTCCTCCTGAACTACGATTATCTGTTCCGTTACAACGCCACTTTGGATCGAGTAACGCTTATTCCGGTAACCGGTTCGTGGACTCTGGGTTATACGTATCAGATTGAAGTTGACTGCAACGCGACAAGTCCATACTGCATTTACGACCTGGCGGGCAACGAACTTCAGCCCAACCGCGCGACAGGAACTCAAGTTGGCAGAACGATATTCAACATCTCGCTCTCCGGCATGAACTTCGGCGACGCTCCGGATAAACCCATGTTCCCGGACTACAATTACCAGACGTTCCTTGCGAACGACGGTCCTGCTCACGTGATTATTCCGGGCTTCAGCCTTGGTCAAACGGTTACCGCAACCGCTGACGCGATTGTTACCAAAGACGCTACCGGCTCTCCGGACGACGACGGTCTTGAATTCAAGTTCAAGGACGCCATGCTCAGCCGCAAGGAAGACAACACGATTCTCGTTACTGTTCGCAACGACGCCATTGCAGAAGAAGACGTTCCAACAACGATTGCTGGTTATGTCTGCATGTGGATTGACGTCAACGGCGACGGTTACTGGAACACTGCCGGCGATTACTTCACGATGAAAGAAGTTTACGTTGGCGAGAACGAGTTCAACGTTTCCGCTTCCGTTTTGGCAGGCGGCGCAGACGAAACCTTCCTTCGCACCAGACTGTTCACGGTTGACACGATTACCGAAGCCGCAGCCAGCGGAGCTGACTTCAGCCAGTGGTTTGCCGGCTCTCGAGACGCTGAAGGCAATTACATCGTCAATCCAATCGTCCTCGGCGGCGAAGTGGAAGACTACAAAGTTTACCTGGTAGACGAATACTACGATTACGGCGACGCGGCTCAGTCTTACGGCTCTGTTTCGCACATCGTAAACAACAAGGCGGGCGACTACATTTACCTCGGTACGGAAGAAGACGGCTTTACCGGCGGCGTTGACGCTGAAATCACTCAGCGTTATTCGCAGACCGCCACGGGCGACGACCTCTACGGCAAGCTTGATCCTGACGGAAACGTCATCAACGACGAGCAGGGCGTTGTATTCGACGAAGAAACGCTCACGCCGGGCGAATACGTCCACCTGACGGTCAACACCGCCAACACGCTTGGAACCGGTTATCTGTACGCCTGGGTTGACGTCAACGCCAACGGCATTTTCGAGACTGACGAATGCATTTTGAGCGGCTACGTCGTCTCTGGATCTGGTGTAACCGATATTCTTACAGATTACCAGATTCCTCAGATTGAAGGCAACTACATGACATCGGCTCGCGTTCGTTTCAGCGCCAGCCAGCTGACAGACGTTGGAAATGCCGACTCCGCCGGACGCGACCTCGGTTCTATCGGCTTTGGCGGCGCGAACGCCACCCGCGGCGAAGTGGAAGATTATCAGGTTATGATGTCTGAATTCTTCTATGACTACGGCGACGCGGAAGATACTTACAAGACCCTGGCAATCAGCAGCGGCGCGTATCATCAGCTTACCCCGCGTGACAGCGAAGGCAATCGCGCTGTAATTGGACGCGACGTTACCTTTGAACTGGACGGCAAACCGTCTCCGATGGCTGACGCCGACGAAGACGACGGCATTTCGGTTGATTCCAGCACAGGTTATGTCGACACCGCCATTGTTGTCGGCGCGACGGTTCAGCTGCCTGTTACCGTTACCGGCGAAGGCTATCTGGTATTCTGGATGGACTTCAACCAGGACGGCATCTTCAGCGAAGCCGAACGCGTTCAGGTTGACACGATTGCTCAGCGTCAGGGAACTGACAAGTTCGAAGACATTCCGAAGTCCAAGTGGGATGTAACCTGGGGTTATGAAGTTGGTTCGTACACCGGCGTAAACGAAGTTTCAGACCTGCTGGTCAGCCTTACGATTCCGGAAACGGCTCGAATTGGCGAGACTCCAATGCGCGTTCGCTTCTACGAACAGTCCAACGACTTTGCCAGCTTGACGCCTGCCGCTTCCGGCTTCGGCGGCTTCGGCGAAGTGGAAGACTACATCGTCTTCGTTCAGGAAGGCTCCAGCGTCATTGAAGGTTACAAGTTCAACGATGTAAACAACAACGGCATTTGGGACGTCTATCCGGAAACCGACACAACGTCAATTACGGAAGACGGACTCAAGGGCGCGGCAATTTACATTGACGCCAACAACAACGGCGTTTGGGACGAAGGACGCGAAGTGGACGGCAAGTGGGTTCCGGCTGAAGCCATTGAAGTTACCAATCCGTTCGGATACTACAAGTTTGAAAACCTGGTTTCCGGAACGTACATTGTTCGTGAAATCTTCAACATCAACGACGTTTCAACGAGCTTCACCTCGACGTTCATTGTAGACGGTTCTGTTGACGAACAAGCGGTCATTGACTGGTTCAAGGATGAATACGGCGCAACGCTTCATACGCTTGAAGAATCCGAACTGTATCTGCGTTCGTATCCGCAGCGCGTTGCTTCCATTCCGGAAAACGACGCGTCTAATCCTGACGCTACGGTTGCTGAAAAGGCGTTCACGTTTGAATTCCTCAACGAGAACAACATCTCGCTCGAAGGCTGCCACGTTTACATTACCAACTACGGAACCAACTACGTTGACGGCAACCCGGTAACGTATGACTTTATCCTGACAAACGTTCCGGATATGGTTTCCAACGATTCGACGAAGATTTACGTTTACTTCGACCCGTCCGTTGCCAAACCGATGGAAGACCTTGCACGCCGATTTGCAGATGCAGTCAACAGCATCACCGGCGCCAGGATGACCGCTTCCCGCTCCGGCGCTCAGGTAACGATTAACACCGGCGTGTTTGATCTGCGCGTCAGCAACGGCGGCGGAAAACTGCTTCCGACAGAGGATATCGAATGGTTCAACATTCTCACCTCGCACTCCATGCCGGGCGACAACCTCTCTGACGGCGGCTATCAGGTTGTAGTCGTTACAAGAGAAGGCGAATACTCGGGCGTCAACTTCGGTTCGTACCGCAAGCCGGAAGTTGCGACCAATCAGTCCGACATCTATGCTGAAGGCAATACCGGCTGGCACACGATTCAGGTTCCGATCCTGGTAACCAAATCCTTCGGTTCGGAATTTGATCTGTACTACGAAACCGCAGACGGTACGGCTAAGGGCTATGGCGATCCGGCTAATCCGTTTGATGGCAACAATCCGGCTGTCAGACGAGAAGCCACGCCTCTGGCTCCGGAAATCGACTTCATCCACACCAGCGGAACGGTTCACGTCAGCATTGACGCTGACCAGATCCAGGGCGGTGGATGGGCTGTAACTCCGGTTACGGTTGCCAGCTCTTCAGACAACTACGAAACCGCTACAGCGGGAGATTACATCGTCTTCCGTTCCGGCAAAGATATTCACTACATCGACACCAGAACGGCGTGGTCTGAAGAAACCGGTTACGTTACCATCAACGACATTACCCGCGACGGCGAAGCAACCGACGACGCGTACCTGACCGCTCGTGAAATGAGCGACGGTTCCGTCATGGTTGTCTGGTCGAAACAGGATCCGAAGACGCTCCACTGGTCGCTGTACTACTACATCATCGGAGAAGCCACTTCGGAAAGCGAAGGAACTCCAATCCCGTTTGCCTATTCCGATTACGACTACTACGCTCCGGTTATTGGCGACACCTGCATTTACTACTTCGTTGCTGATAAAGCGGGATCGACCGTTGGTTCGCTCTACTCGCTGGATCTGGAAAGCATTCAATATCCGGAAGCTGGCACGAATTTGATTGCCACCGGCGACATTCCGATCGAATCGCTTCACGTCAATCAGAACATTGACAAGAATGACTTCGCGGCAAAGGCAGACAGCATCGTCTTCACGCTTGACAATCAGATTTACTACAAGGAAGGCGTTGGAACGACCGCTGCAACCTGCATCAGCGCGCCTGGCGTTGTTTGCTTCAACCCGCAGATCGATGGCGATTACATCGTTTGGGAAGAAAAAGTAGAAGGCGTCAGCACTCGAAGACTGGTTATGTACACGATTTCTACGGGCGAACAGATTACCATTCGAGATACCCAGACGCTGGAAATTCCGGGCAAGAATGATACTGTCGAAGAAAAGGAATACAACACCAACAACGTCAGACCGATGATCAACAACGGCATGATTGTTTGGGAAGCCGACGTCTATGCGGTTAACAAGACCGATCAGGTTGTCAAGACGACTGAAATTCTGCTGTACGACATTGCTTCTGGCGATACGATTCAGCTTTCAGACGGCACGGGACGCAATGCGACGCCGTCCATCAACGGTTCGCTGATTTCCTGGGTGCATGAAGTTACCAAGACGAACGGTCAGTTGGATAAAGAAATCGTTGCGTACGATTTGGATACGATGGAATCCTCGCTGATTACTCGACAGGGTAACGACTGGGATCCGGTTGTCTGCAACGAAAACATGATTATCTGGCGCGGCGATTCCAAGACGTCCGGCAGCTATGAACTGTACCTCGCCTCCGTTGTTGAACCGTACTATACGGCTTACGTAGACGTTTGGGTTTACGGCGACACGATTGTCGAACCGGACGAATACTTCTACATGAACGTTACCACGACAGAAGGCAACGTCATCGTTCACAACGATCAGACTCAGATTTGGCTGCTCAACGACGACAGTAACGCTACTGACAAGGTTTCGATGGATTACGGCGACGCTCCGTCAACGTACAAAGTCAACCTGGAGAAAAACGGCGCGCGTCACGATGTGTCCGATTACAAGTTGGGCGCTTCGATTACCTACGAAAAGACAGCCAACTCCAACTCCGACGCCACTGGCGACAAGTTCGACGACGGCGTTGCTGAACTGCAAGACCCGAACAAGGTCAAGACGTTTGTCTCTGGCATGGTTTACACCTTGACAGTCAGCGCAACGATTCCGGAAACGGATGCCGACGGCTCCGCTTATCTGGACGCCTGGATTGACTTCAACGGCGACGGTCTGTGGACTGACGATGAACGCATTGCAGATTCGACGGTTGTTGTCAACGGAGCAAACGAAGTAACGTTTATGGTTCCGTACACATCGTACTCTGGCAACACATTCGCTCGATTCCGACTTTCGGACGAAGGCGGTTTGGATTCTGTCGGATACGCTGTTACCGGCGAAGTGGAAGACTACAAGGTTGCGGTTGCGAAGAACAATCCGACCAACGCCAAGACGCTCACGATTACCAGCAATACCGCTGGCGAAGCGTACGAGCTGAAGTTTATCAACGACGGTTCTCAGTTCATCGTTACAAAGACTGTCGGCGGAACTACCCAGTACGCGAAGTTTGCGTCTAACAAACTCACGTGGGTTGATACCGAGAACGCGTTGAGCGTCAGCTCCTTCGATCTGGTTAAGATTACCAACTCGACTGGCGACAGTACGTTCAAGTTCACCGGTCTGGACAGCGGAGAAGAAATCTACAAGCTCTATCAGAACAAGGGATTCATCTACTCCAACGGACTCAACGTCAACGTTTCCGGCATGTCGTTCATGGACGTCAATACCAAGGGCGGATCCGACAAGATTACGCTTCTCGGCTCCAACAATGAAGACCTGTTCCAGGTGAACAGCTCCAGCGCGACGGTTTCCAAGGCTGAAGACGGAACGGTTTACTACAACGTAACCAACATCGACTCCACGGCTCTGGTTATGTGCTACGGCGAAACCGCTCAGAATGACACTGTTGAAATGTACACGGTTGAAGGTCGCGCGTCCATGGCGGAATTCACCCGCAACGACATGGTCATTTCCGACCTGACCGGCGGCGTCTATCGCAAGGCGTTCGGATTCAAGAATCTGTCCGCTTACGCGTCCAATGTCAACGACGAAGTTGCATTCAATTACGTTACCGGCACGATTGACTTCACGGTTGATCCGATTGTCAATACTGACAAGGAACACACGTTCTATCAGGAAGCGTACGGATTCAGCAATCCGCAAGCGACGGCAGTCAGCTCTTCAGCAATGATTCGCGTTGCCGCTCAGGAATCCGGCGAACTGGTTGTCAGCCCAACGCAGTTGGTCTTTACCGGCGTCGAAAAGACGATTACCGCGCAAGGATTCTCCAACATCGAATTCGACGGAGCCAACCATGACATCACTGCGGCTCTGTACGACTCCGAAGGCGACGACATTGTTACCATGTACAAGAACAACGTCCAGATGAAGGGCGCCAATTACCTCAACGTCATTAAGAACGTCAAGTTTGTCAACGCTTACTCGACCAGCGGAAACGACACGGCTAAGATTTACGACACCGCCGACGTCAACTACCTCTACTCGCAAGCGTACTCGACAACCATCTTTGACGCTAACAAGACGTACAGCAACTCGGCAACCGGATTCAAGTCGGTTCAGGCTTACGCCACCACTGCCGGAAGCAAGGCGTTCATGTACGACTCCGTTGGCAACGACGTTTTGGTTTCGACTTCGACCTACACGGCAATGTCCGGCAAGTCCTACAGCAACAAGATTTACGGATACTCAACGGTTACCGTTGCCAGCGTCAACGGCGGAAACGACGTTGCCCGCATGTACGACTCCGCAGTAGACGACGTCTTGTCAGCTGGAACGGACTGGGCGCAGATTGATTCTGCTGACATCGGTATGACTCGTAAGGTTTCCAACTTCAGTCTGGTTGAAGCGGTCGCGACCAACGCTGGCTCGAAGACGGTTTCCAAGGAACAAGGCGCCAGAGATTACGTCCTGAGCACCTTCGGCTGGGATGACTAAACAGAAGTTGCAGGGAATAGATGAAAAGCGCTTTTCGTCTATTCCCTACTCCCTATTCCCTATTTCCTAAATGAGTCGTATTGTCTTATCAATAACCATTTTTTTAATCGCCTTTGTTCTGCTTAACGTAACCGGCAATCGGCTTCCGTTGTGTTGGGACGAAGGCGATTCGCTTTGGCGGGCGGAACAGATTGAACTCTGGCTGGGATTAAAAGACGGACCGCCGGAATCTCGACCGACAGCCGATTCGTTGCCGTACGTTCGTTATTCTGAAGGACATCCGGCTTTTTACGGTATTTTGACCGCGGCGGGCGACGTTTTGGGGCGCTCTCTTCCCGGCGCTGGGGCAAGAGCTTTTTTTTATTTCTTTTACGCCTTTGCCATAGCCGCTGTGTTTGGAAAACTGCTCCGAACGCAACCGATCGGGGCTGCCGCTTTTATTGCCGCTGCCTGTATGATTCTCATACCGCGTCTGTACTGTAACGCCCATTTTGCCGTCAATGACTCGATTTTAACGTCCTGCTGGGTTTTGGCGTGGGTTTTCTTTACGGAAGAGGAAAAGCCGCACTCGCTGTGGCGAGCCGTTCCCTTTGGCGTTTTCCTCGGTTTGGCGATGGCGTCGAAATTTACCGGCTGGCTGGCAATTCTGTGTTTTGCCGTCGTTTGGCTGTTCCATAGAAACGGGCGCTTGTTTGCGTATTTGCTGACAGGATTTCTCGTTGCCGGGCTGACGTTTTACGCGGTCAATCCCCCGCTGTGGCTTCATCCGATTGACGGCGTATGCGAATTCTTTTCCCGCAATCTGGGACGCGAACAAACGTTCAACCTGACGGGATATTTTTTCGGACGTCTGTATAACGTTACGCATTCCCTGCCGTGGTACAATACGTTGGTTTGGGTTCTGATAACGATTCCGGTTGGAATACTGCCGCTCGTCTTTCTTGGGTTTGGAGAGTTATGGCGAAATCGCAAAACGATTTTTGCTCAGAGCTTGTTTTTTAACGCGATAATTCTGCTTGTTGTTCGGGCTTTGCCTCACGTGCCGGCTCACGACAACGAACGACTCATTATAACGGCTTTTGCGTTCCTGGCGATAATTGCCGGGCTGGGAACGCAGACCTTATCCCGACTGCTTGACCATTTTTCGGAATACAATCGTCGAATCGTATTCAATTCTGTTTTGATTACGATATTTCTCGGCTCTTTGAGCAGCTGGATTATTTACGCTCCGCACTGGTTGTCGTACTATAATTTAGCCATTGGCGGTTTGCCGGGCGCGTATCGACGGGGCATGGAGCCGACGTACTGGTGGACAGACCTGGACGATGCAACGCTGAACTGGATTAATCAGAACAGCAAACCGGACGAGAAAGTCCAATTCCAGTTATGCTCGCGGTATAATCTGAACAAATATATACGAGAGAAAAAATTGCTCGTCAATTACGCGTCCTCCGCGCCGGGACGATACCGCTGGTACGTCATGCAGACCCGCCCCAGCGTGATGAACGACCGGGACTGGCGTTTTGCAAAAGAGAAAACGCCAGTACATACCGTTTCGATTCCCTTTTCCGGACCCGGACCGTGGAACCTGAACTCCGTCCCTCTGATTCGGATTTATGACTTGAAAGAAAGTAACGAAGAAGTGGATATTGAATAAAAGTAAAATGACAATAAACGTAAACTACGTTACAAGTTTATTATTCTGTAGATTATACTATTCAAGATTGACGTTTTCGTTATCTATTCAATTACATTTTTAAAAAATAATAAAAAAATACCGGGATATTGCTTGCAATTCATAAAAAGTATGATATAATTCATAACAAAGGAATTATTTCCTTTGTTCAAAAAACGATTAAAGAGTTAGCTTTCATAGCGGCTTAAACCAAGCTTTTTGAAACAGTTTCCGAACGAATTACCACCCAGCTCAAGCTGGCATTTAAATGGGGACTGGTTCACGGGCGAAGGCGTTCGAATTCTAGTCTAATTGTATATACATATATTAGCGGATAAGGGCGCCAACCCCTATTTTGTTCATTTACCCTGTGGTAAGGGCGTTCGGGCAGAATTAGGTGTTGGCGCTCTTATTCGTTTCTTGAAAAGCGTATTAACAGCTCCTGTCTTGGAGCGTTTTTCCCTTTCACCCTTTTTATGGAGATTTACACCATGATTAAGGAAGCTAAGAATTTGGTTCGCGACCTCGCCGCCGCTATCACCCCCGCGTCTTTGGCAACCAACGACGTTACCCCGATCAACGTCAATGGCAGCTACGACTGGAACGCTCAGGCGTACAGCTATGACGTTTGCAAGATGGTTACCTTTAAACAGACGTCAAATCAAACTTGTTCTGGACAGTTTAATCAAGTTGATGACAATCCTTTTGATAACTATCAAGATTAATTAGACATTTCTAAAAATGTTATAATTATTATGAAGTGATGAGAGACAGGAAGGCAAAAGTCTTCCTGTCAAGTTTATTTAAGTAAATATTTAGCATGCTTCTACATATTGCCCGAAAAATATCTGGTTCTTCTGATGATTTAATGCGTATTTTTGCCCAGCGTAACATTCCCGCTTTTCGTCTCAATCTGGATATGTTCCATAAATACCAGTTTATGTGGCGCGGAGATGAATTTGAAATTGAAGATTGTGCTGGGCATGTTTGTCGTTCGGCAGACATTGACGCGATGGCGTTTTATAAAGGGCTATTTTCGATTGACGAATACCTGGATTTCGACAGCGAGTACAAGGAAACTAAATGGCTCAAGTCTTGGATGAACAATCTCTATTATTGTTTAGTTCGTTACGGAGCAGAGCGAAATCAAATTCGTTTATGGCATCCGGGCGATTTCACGTGTTCCAAGCCGTGGCAAATGACCGTTGCTAAAGAGTTCTTTGAAGTTCCAGAATTTACGATTCATTGGGGATTCTCGCTTCAATCAAAACAGGTTATTGCCAAACCGTTGACTTGTAGACCATTAGAAACAAACGGCGAAATGCTGTACGCGAAAATCGTTGACCGGGCGCAGCTTGATCCACGATATCCATGGTTTACGCAGGAAATCGCTGACGGAGACAGGGACGCAACGATTTTGTACGTCAATGGTCATGTTCACTGTTATCAGTTCGCAACGCCGCGAGGAGAATTGACCGACTGGCGAATCACCCAGGGAACGGAAGTCAATAAATGGGAACCGTGGGACGCCGGCAAAGATTTTGAGAATCGAATTGACGCCTATATGAAAAAGATGAACTTGAAGTTTGGGCGTTTGGATTTTATTATCGGCGGGAAAGAGCCGCAGTTTTTGGAAGTCAACCCGGTTGGTCAGTTTGGTTGGCTGGACGACGAAAAGCTGACGCTTCATAACGAGGTTGCCGACGCCATTCTGGACGAGAATTCAACTATAATTATTTAACGCAATGACGTCAGTTTATATCGCGATTGCCGTTGTTGGCTGGGCGGGCTTTTTCTGGCTGCTGTACTGTCGGCTGCTGGACGTTAAACAGCGTCGAGCAATGGCAAATAATCAGCGAACGCCCGCTCAGATTTTTGAATCGCTTTCAGACGAGGAACGCCGGTTAATGGCGTATCATGAAGCGGGGCACACAGTTGTCTCCATGAATATGCCGCAGCGCGAACCGCTGATAAAGGTTACTATTATTCCGTCGGAACTGGGGTTTGGAGCGACGCAAACGCAGCCGAGAATGCAGTTTAACAGTACAATTGTATCCATGTCAAGTTCCGTTGCCGTTTTTTTGGCAGGTCGGCTGGCAGAAGAGTTGTTTTGTAACGAAATCACGACCAGCGCGTACAACGATTTCATTCAGGCAAACCAAATTGCAAGGGAAATGGTTGTTCGTTTTGGCATGGGAACGAAAAGCCGCTTTTTTATTGCAGACGATCGCGCCAGCGATGCGTTTCGACGTCAGGCGGACGAAGACGTTATGGAAATTCTCAACAACGCTCAAGAGTCAGCGATAAAGGTTCTTAAAGAACATGCTGACGAGGTTCATCGAATTGCAAAAGAGCTTCTGGAAAAAGGGACAATTAAAGTTGATAAAACTTAATAATTTGTATGACTGAGAAAATAATTGTTAGCAGTTCCCGGGTGTGCGCAAATTTTGGTTGAAAGATAGGTAAGATTGAAGAGCCAATGTGCGTAGTCGTGGGGATGATTGTCATTAGCCCCGAAGGGGCGCTACAATTGTAATCATGGCGCGTTAGCCCACGGTAAGACGCTCGCAATAATCTTTCCTAATCGAGTCCATCTCATTCCCTCCCGCGCGGCGCAAAGCGTCGCGCAGGAGGGAATGAGGCATTTATCGATTCTTGTTATTGATTTATTCGCTAACCCGGAGGCTTACGCCCGCCGGTTATAGAGATGTCGCCCTTTCAGGGCTAGAATTTTTGACGCTTTACATCATCAAACCCCATTCACATAGAGTCCAAAATTTGAGCGCTCCAGTTCGTCCTCCGGGGTTCGCGGCGCCTTTTGGGCGCCAACTTATCCTTGTGTTCTGTCCCGGAACTCTTATCTTACCGTTGTTCGAATCGCGTCAGCTTTTTTGAGGTACTGAGACGATTCCTGTTTCTTTCCCTGATAGTTAAGCATCATGGAAATGTTTCGATACGGAATTTCCACGGAATTCGGGCCTGCCAAACCTTCTTCAACCGCCTGTTCCAGACAGTAGATGCCGTTTTCGGTCAGGTTGACAGCTTGATTCTGCTTGCCGATTTCCCAGTAGGAAACGCCCATGCTAACCAGGGTTTCTCCCAATCGACCGAGTTCGATTCGAGGAATGGCGTCGGCAATGGTTTCAAAAATCGGCAAGGATTTTGAGTACCATTTGACGGCTTGCTGATGATCGCCTTTTGTAATGGCGAAAATCGCGCCGAGTCGGAAATAAAGCCGCCCTTGGATGTACAGGTCGCTGGCAGAAATTTTATCGACGCTGTCAGCGGCGGCGTTGACGGCTTCGAGGTTCTCAACGGCTTTGATTCCATATCGGAGCGTCATTTCCGGGTCTTTTCGAGCCTGGAAAACCTGTACGGCGTCGTACAGCGACATCCCCATATTCCATCGCAGACGTTTGCGTTCAATCGGAGCGGTTGTCATGGCAACGTATTTTTCGCCGCTTTCGATCAACAGGTTAGCCCACGGTTCGGGATTGATCTCTTTTCCAACGCCGGCAATGGCGGACAGGGCTTTTGAGGCAACATGAATTCTGGCGTTACACGCTTTCTTTTCCGAATATTTAGCGGTTTTAATTAACAGTTCGTTGTACTTGTTAGCCTGATTGAGCCATCGCGAGACGGCAGCCGCTTTTTGTCCCCAGTTTCCCCAGGCGATATCGTTTGCCGCTCCTAAATGGGCGTCGATAAGGGTTTGGAGAGCGCAGTAGGAGACGCTGGCTACCTCTGACGTTGCCAACGGTTGAGCGAGTTCAATCGCTTTTGAATGACATTCCAGCGACATCTTGTAGTTCGGATTAGCCTGATTGACGATAATGTCGCCTTTGATCTGCCATGCTTGGGCGGCAATGTACGGCTGGGGCGCTTCTTTATTGCTGGCTAATTCGATTGCCCTGTTTGCCGCCTTGTCAGCCAGTTCCGTCAGCCCGGCTTTAGCGCGAGCGGAGGACAGGTTAATATAATACCGCGCTTGAGCCGTATCGAGGTAAACCGCTTTTTCCAAATGCTCTATGGCAGAGGAAAGGTTGCCAACGGACTCTAAAACGCGACCGTAAAGCCAATGCGCCTCGGCGCTATGAACGTTTTTATTCAAGACGTATTCCAGGTCTTTTTTGGCGTCCAGCGGGTTTTCTTCCAACTCGGTTTCAGCGCGCATAAGGAACGGCTGCAACTGAATCGGTTCGAGAATCAAACGGGAAATTGACGTCTGATTTTCTGCCGGGTTGGCGTACACAAGCGACACTCCCCGTTCCGGGTACGCTTGACCGATTGGGGTTCCGTCCGGCTTGTAAACCACAACGAATTTTACGTCAGAGAGCTTATAGGCGTTTTCGAGCTGCTGAACGCTTTCCGGCTGTTCAAGCTGAACGATAATCGTTGTCAGTACGTTGTCATTAAATATCATTTGCACTTCAGACGCAACGTTTCCCAACGGGTGCAGGTACTGATGAATAACGACCGACTGGTTTTCCATCTTGTTTGCCGGCTTTCCCCATCGTGCAACGACGTCGTTTATTGTAGCCGCGCCCGGCGTGAGGGCGTCAAAGGAACTGACCTTGACGGGAACGCCGTTAACCGCTTCGATTTTGGCTCTTTCGGCTTCGGCAAAGGGGTCAAAGGTGAACTTTTCCAGTCC